>LUZV01000147.1 GCA_001603765.1 Anaerolineales bacterium Chloro_02
GTAACAATCAGAGCCGCAAAAAGCCTCTGAGATTATTTCGAGTGGAGCAATAAGATTATAATGATTGGTACTCTTCTGGAGAAAAAATGATCATAACACAAGCATTAAGCAAGACTTTTCTAATCGGTAAAAAACATGAAACAGAGCTAAAAGCGGTAGACGCGCTGACCCTTCAGGTGAATGAAGGCGAAGTGTTTGGCTTTTTAGGACCCAACGGAGCTGGCAAAACCACCACCGTACGCATGCTCACCAGCCTCATCCGCCCCAGCAGCGGCAGTGCGCGGGTGGCGGGCTTCCTGGTGGGTAAGGATGATATGGACATCCGGCGCAACGTTGGCTTGCTGACCGAATCGCCAGGCATGTATGAACGCCTGACCGCCGAAAAGAACCTGCGCATTTTCGCCGAACTTTACGATGTGCCAGATGTGACCAAGGCGGTCAACAAATATCTGAGCCTGTTTGGTCTGTGGGAAAGGCGTGGAGATCCCGTTGGCAGTTATTCCAAGGGTATGCGCCAAAAGCTGGCGGTCGCGCGCGCCTTGTTGCACGAACCTAAAGTGCTTTTTTTTGATGAACCAACAACAGGTCTCGACCCTGAAGCGGCAAGGGTTGTGAGGGATTTCATCCTCGAGTTTAAAAACGAAGGGCGTACGATCTTCATGACCACTCACAACCTGGATGAAGCTGAAAAACTCTGCGATCGGGTTGGTATCTTCAAGCAGTCCCTGTTGGCGCTGGATAGCCCCGCTAATCTGCGCCAGAGGACGTTCGGGCGCAAGGTGGTATTCCACCTCTCAGGGGTCAACCCGGATTGGGTGCCCCTTGTGAGCCGCATTGAAGGGGTTAACTCGGTAGAAATTATGGAAAACAAACTTGCAATCGGGATGACTGATCCAGAGACGATTAACCCTATCATCACCAGGCAATTGGTGGAACAGGGCGCGGATATTCAGTTCATCGGGGAAGTTCGCCAATCGCTCGAGCGGGTCTATCTCGAGATGCTGCACGGCGAGGGCGAAGCGAGGCACGCATGAAACACATTCGCACGATCATCGATAAAGAATGGGCTGAGGTTTTCAAGAACAAAATCGTTTTTTCTGTTGTGCTGATGCTTCCGATCTTATTCGCGATTTTGCCGCTGGTGATGCTGGGGCTGACTTCCTCCAACACAGCTCTCAACATCAGCCCTCAGGAAGCCGGCTTGCCCGAGCAAATCACAGCTCTATGTGCCGGAATGAATGCCGGCGAATGCACTCAGGTTTACATGCTCACACAGTTCATGCTCTTTTTCATCATGATGCCGCTGATTATCCCGGTCACGATCGCCGCTTACAGCATCGTGGGCGAGAAAACGACGCGCAGCCTTGAGCCGCTTTTGGCAACCCCAACCACCACGACCGAACTGCTGGCTGGCAAGTGCTTTGCTGCTGCCATCCCAGCCGTTGGAGCAACGTTATTGTCATTTTTGATTTTTAACTTGGGGATCGTGATCCTTGGAATAAGTTCCAAAGTGCAAGGTTACGTGCTCAGCCCAACCTGGCTGGTTGGAATTTTTCTACTCGGTCCCGTACTTTCGGTTATTTCAGCCATGTGCGCCATTTTTGTCTCTTCACGCGTGAACGACCCGCGCGTCGCCGAACAAATTACGGGCTTGATGATCGTGCCTTTTATGGCGGTGTTCCTGCTCTCATCCTTTGGCATCATCGAGCTCAACACGAGAACTATGATTGTCTCAACCATCGTTGGGGTGATCCTGGCTGGTGGGCTGATCTATCTCGGAACCCTGGTATTTGACCGGGAAAATATTCTGACAAAGTGGAAGTAAAGGATTCTTATGAAAAAACGCTTGTTTTTATTTGTTGTAGCAGCTCTCGTTTTAACCTTAAATGTCGGAGTGGCGGCGGCGCAAAGCGAGCCGTTCACCTTGCGCCTCGTGCGTGATTGGGGCTATGGAAATGGCGCGGACATCAACGGGCGGATGACCCTCTCGGTCAAAGGCGATGAGGCGAAAATTAAGCAGGTGACATTTAGGATTGATGATTCGGTCATGGCAACTGTCTCCGCGGCTCCGTTTAAGGTGCAGTTTGATACCAATAATTTTAAACCCGGCATACACCGGCTTACAGGAGAAGTAACCACAACCACGGGCGAAACCGTCTTTACCGCGGCGCTGGTATCCAATTTTTTGGATAAAAGCGAAACCAATCAATCTTTGCTCAAAACGCTGCTGATAATTGGCGGAGTTCTTCTTTTTAGCGTGGGTGGTCAGTTGTTGGTACAGAAAAAAGCCAGGAACGCGATTAAATATGATGAGAACGGGCATATTCAATATGGTCCTCTTGGCGGCGCGATCTGCTCTAATTGTAAGCAGCCCTTTCCGCGCTCGTTGTTGGGGATAAATCTTGTTGGTGTTCGCATGGAGCGCTGCCCGCATTGCGGCAAGTTGGTGCAAACTCGGCGAGCCACACCCGCGCAGCTTGAAGAGGCTGAGCGGAATTCCCGCCCTGTAACAGACGAGCAGCCGCCGGTTCAGACTGAGCTGCAGGAAACAAAAAGCAGCTACGAAGACAGTAAATTTACCGATTTGTAGACCTGATTTTCGGCTGATAAGGCAGGGCGTTGTGGTGAAAAATGCGTCACAACGCCCTTTTTAGCATCCTAAGCGTGGTACAATCTCATTAAGATTGATAACGTTGGAGGATGCATGGAAGAACAGGTTTCTGGTTTCGCGGTCAAGAAAGGACTCGCAGAAATGCTTAAGGGGGGTGTGATCATGGACGTGGTCACTCCTGACCAGGCAAAAATTGCCGAGGATGCCGGAGCCGTGGCGGTGATGGCGCTGGAACGTGTTCCGGCAGACATCCGCGCGGATGGCGGCATTGCCCGTATGAGTGACCCTGAACTCGTCCTGAAAATTATGGAAGCTGTCAGCATTCCGGTCATGGCAAAATGCCGGATCGGTCATTTTGTTGAAGCACAAATTCTCGAATCTTTGGGTGTAGATTACATTGATGAATCCGAGGTGCTGACCCCGGCGGATGAGGCTTATCACATCAACAAGCACGGCTTTAAGGTGCCTTTTGTTTGCGGATGCCGCAATCTCGGTGAAGCGCTGCGCCGTATTGGCGAAGGCGCCGCCATGATGCGCACCAAGGGCGAACCCGGCACGGGCGACGTCGTGGAGGCAGTGCGCCACGCCAGGTCGGTCTATGGCGATATCCGCCACCTCATGTCTTTGCCTGAGGAAGAAGTGATGACGTTCGCCAAAAACATCCAGGCGCCTTATGAGCTCTGTATGCAGGTACGCGAACTGGGCAAACTGCCCGTGGTCAACTTCGCGGCTGGCGGAATCGCCACGCCCGCGGACGCGGCGCTGATGATGCAGCTCGGCGTGGACGGCATCTTTGTTGGGTCTGGCATCTTCAAGTCTGGCGATCCATCAAAGCGCGCTCAGGCGATCGTAAAAGCCACAACACACTACAACGAGCCTGCCGTTTTGGCTGAAGTCAGCCGCAATTTGGGTGAGGCAATGGTTGGGCGCTCAGCGGTCAGCCTACCCGACGCCGAAAAGATGGCAGTGCGCGGCTGGTAAAGGCGTTTTGCCGATGAAAATTGGCGTACTTGCCCTTCAGGGCGACTTTCGTGAACACCGCATCAGCCTCGAGAAACTCGGGGCTGATGTCACTGAGGTGCGCTTGCCTCAACATCTGGATGGGTTGAGCGGGCTGATCATCCCTGGCGGTGAATCGACTGCGATTGGCAAGTTGATGACTGCCTATGATCTGCTTGAACCGCTGCGCGCTTTTGGGCAGGCACACGCCATCTGGGGCACCTGCGCCGGCGCAATCTTACTGGCAAAAAATGTCGGGCGCGATCAGCCGCTGCTCGGTTTGATGGACATGGAAATTGAACGAAACGCGTTCGGGCGTCAGATTGACTCGTTCGAAATCGAAATAAATGTGCCCTTTATAGCCAACCCCGAGCAACTTTATCACCTGACCTTTATCCGCGGACCCATTGTGCGGCGGGTATGGGGTGAAGCGCGCGCGGTGCTGACCCTCCCTGACGGCAGGATCATCGCCGCACGTCAGGGCAAGCTCTTTGCCACATCGTTCCATCCTGAGCTTACCAACGATCTGCGTTTTCATCAGTTCTTCCTGGAGCTGGCAAAATCGGAATCCACAGGCTAAACCCACTCGATCTTCCGGTCATTTTTCGCCGAACCGACCTGCTGCAAAGCTTGGATTCTCTGCGCCTGGTCACAAGAGGCGAGCCTTTTAACCTCAGGAATCTGATGCTGAGCATCTCACCCCCAGTGGAACAATACACCGCGTGCTGCGATAACGACCCAAACCGCCCGTGCTACGCTCAGGTAATCAGCATGGTGGATGAAATTCAGGCACAGCTGACCTTTTTGGTCGCATTTCCGGATGCCGATCAGAGAGACATTACTTGTCTGCTCGAAGAGCTGATTATTCATGCCGGCAAGTGGGGTACTCACTATCTCACTTGCGATTTACCCGCGGATTCACCTCACTTAAAGGGGTTTAAGGACGCCGGTTTTTTGAATTGGGCGAGCCAAACGATTTTTAGGCTGGAACCGGACGCGGTGCAGAAAAGCAAGCCGCAGTTCAACTGGCGAACCTGGAACACCAGCGATATTCGCGCGATGACCACGCTCTACCGCGGGATCGTGCCGGGATTGTTCCAGCCCATCGAGCCACTCACCCGCCAAACATCCTTAGGGCTGGTGCTTTATCATCAGGACGGCGATTTATGCGGATACGCGGATCTGGATTACGGACCGAAGGGTGTTTGGGTTAAACCCGTGCTCACTCCTGAAGCTGATCATCCTCAGATCCTGCGCGACCTCCATGCAGCCATTCCAGAGCTCAACAACCGTCCGGTGTTTATTGCCGCGCGTTCCTACCAACCCTGGCTGGCATCCCTTGCCGCGCAGTTGGATGCGGAGATTCAGGGTTCACAGCTCCTGCTGGTGCGTTATCTTGTCCGGCAGTTAAAGGTGGAGGAACCACAGGCTTTCGCTTTGTATGAAGGCAGAAGCGTTGAGCGCGGCTTGCCCATCAGCCAATTCCATGGGAAGCGTGAATAGCGGTGAAGCAGCAGCCCGCCGGCAAGGGTTCCGCGCGTTTATTTGACCTGGTCGCCCCGGTTTATGGGTGCAGCTTTCGCTTCCAATACCGGCATTACCTTGAAATTTATCAGCGTCAGACTGTGCGAGAAATGTTAAATGGCAGCCGCAGCATTTTGGATATCGGCTGCGGAACTGGCGCGATGGCTCGCGCCCTGCGCGACAGCGGATTTCATCTGACCGGCGTGGATGCTTCACTTGGGATGCTGCGCCAGGCAAAACGCCTGACGAAAGCTGAAACACCGCTATGCGTCCTTTCAGACGCGAACCGCGGCTTGCCGTTCGTGGAAAAAACGTTTGATATCTGCCTGGCTTCCTATGTTGCCCACGGGTTGAAAAGCCCCGAAAGGAAGGCGCTTTATGGGGAAATGCGCCGCCTGGCTGGCAACCTGGTCATCCTGCATGATTACACTGAAAAGCGCTCACTCATTACAAATTTTGTCGAGTGGATTGAAGACGGCGATTACTTCAACTTCATTAAGGTCATTCGCCAGGAATTGCTTGATTATTTTGGAAATCTGCAGGTTATCCCTGTGGAGCCAAGAGCCGCGCTGTATGTCTGCCGGGTTTAACCCTCGGGTTGGATGCGGAATTCATAAATCCCATCGCGGTATTCCCAGGCGCGCCCACAGCCAGGGCAATTCTGACTGGCATTGGTTTCGGGCAGAGGGTGTCCGCAGATCGGGCAGCTAAAGAAATCATCACCTTCGGGGATAGGAGACTTGCCGTTGGCAACCATGCGGGAGAACACACTGGGGGTCACCTGCGCCCAGGCGCCGATTTCTTGCAAGGCGGAGTCCCATGAGACCAGGCGGTCATGCGGCACATGCTTTTTGAACCAGTCAGCCCGAAAATGAGACACAGCCAACTGTTTTTGCAGCGTGAAGTGGTTTTCGCGCAGTAAATTACGAATCGTTTTTGGATGAAAATTGAAATTGAGCTCTGCGAACTCCACCTGATCGCGCTCGAAGGGGTTCCATTCTTGCTTTCCAATTGCCCAGCGGGCGATCGCTTTCAGATTGCGCTTGTTGGCAAACTCCAGGATAAAAACAGCGTTCTCCGCCAGTACGCGCCGCACATTTGCCAACGCGAGCTGTGGGTCTGCCATATGATGCAGCGTGCGGATCATGGTCGCGCCGTCGAACAAGCCTTCAACAAAGGGCAATTTGTAGATATCAGCCGCCACATAGATGTAGCGGGAGCCTCCGCCAAGCCGTTCGCGAGCCTGAATGAGTTGAGTTCGCGAATAGTCCAACAAAACCACACGCTGCCAATCGGCATAACGCGCAGTGTTGCGTCCCGCGCCAGCCCCGAGTTCAAGCATTAGCTTGCCGGGTTGATTGAGCAGCCGCCGTAAAGCGACAGCTTCAACGGCATCCTCGTAGCGGCGGGTGCCCCTTTCCCAGAAGGAATCCTGATAGTCTGACCCTTCATAGGAACAAACAGGCGGTGTGTTTGAGTGAGCGTTTTGATCCATCATATTTAAAGCGCCTGAGCAGGATTACCGGCAACACCCGAAGAAACCTCCTTACCGCTGCTTCCTCTCGGACCTGACGGGGTTCGCAGGGCTTCGCCGCGCCGGTCCCGCCCAGACGCAGGTTAAGGATAATCGAGGCTGAGATGATTGTCAATCATGACGGCGGTATTCGCTTGGGATGGCGGGTATGAACTGCAGAGTGCCCCAAGCCAGGCTACATGCTGATCACCTCATACCCTTCCATCAGATATGCTTTCATGCCGGCGTGCCCATACATATCATCTAACATCGGCAGTCCCAAAGCGTGGTTGGCTTCAAACACGCCCAGAACTTTAGAACAGGCAAAGCAGATCCCTGCGATTAGGCCTGCTTCCAGCGCTTTAGCAAACAGCGGGTTATTTTCTTCTTTTAACATTGCCGGCAGCTTGACGGACGCGCCTTCAAAAATGATCCTCACCTCGAATCCCGCGTGGTGCAGATCCAGAGCGTTCATCAAGACATGCTGAAAACACATCTTTTCGCCCGTCATGGCATAAAAAAGTAGCTTTTTCATTTTTCCTCACTTTTTTGTCTGGCGCTTAGGATCATGGATCAGGTCAATTTCTGATCACAAATCCCGCGGTAGCCGCAACTGGCGCAGCGGGCTGGCACGGCGTGTGAACGCGCCGGAGCTTTTCTGCCTTTTTCTATCTGCCGGATCCGCGCAAGCGTTTCAATCAATTCGCCTTGCAGTTGCGGTGTAAATTCAATCTGGAAGTCCTTTTCCGGGTAATGCAGCAGACCATATTTAGGCGATTGCTCAAAGTTGCTGGCAATGAGCCGTCCGTACGCTGCCAGTTGGAGGCGGTGAGAATCGTAGGGCTGCGCAGGCGAGTGGCCGGTTTTAACCTCAACCGGTATCAAACTCCCTTGGCGGGTTCGGATGACGTAATCCGGTTTGCCAACTAATCCGAGATCCTCATCGAGTAAAACGCGCGGGAGCGGCTGCCAGAGGTCTGTATCGGCATAGACTGTTTCCGCGTCCGGGAGACCGCTGCGTTTTCGTTTTCGCGCGCTGAGCGCTAAAAGCACGGCAGCCAGCGCGAGCAACAGGAGAACCAGCCACCATAAATTGCTCATAAAGCCATCCGTAAGATTAAAAGCAGCGCTAAAATCAGCAGAGCAAAAGCAGCCCAGCGATAAAAAACCGCGAGTTTTACCCCGCGGCTGTGTTCTCTGTGCTCGTGGCTGCCGGCGTTCATGGCATCCTGGTTCTCAGACGGCAAATTTTGCTGCTGATACCACCAGGCACGCTCACAATAGTTAAAGCTGCCCAATTCCGAGGCGCGCACCTTGCGCATCAGAGTGTACGATCCTCCAACTGTTCAGAAAGCCGGTTCAATTTTCGTTCAAGCTCATTTTGCCTGAACGAAACAGTGATATCCGCGCGGGTGCGCTCGATGATACCCCGCGCCAGATCGGTTCGGCGGCGCAGACCGTCAGTGATCGCGTCAGGGTAGTCCATGGTAACCAATTGGGTGAAGACGTCATCCATCAGGGCCAGCAGCCGTTCAACTTCGGCGCTGTAGCCAGGACGAAGCAAATCGAGGCAACGGCGGCGCAGCTCGCCGAGAGTCTCGGTGAGCCCGTTAAGGTAAGCGGGCGCCTCTGCGTCCAGCTCCTGGGGGGTCGGGAGCGGCTCGCCTTGGATCATCGCCACGGTCAGGCATGCCTCGCAGTATTCTTTGATGGCGTCCTGGGTGTATCCGGCAAAAAAGAGGTCGGGATGGTCCGCGCGTAAGGTTGATGTGAGGGCGTTTGCCAATTCGCGCGCCTGCCCAATTTCGAGCTGAGCTTCCTCGTGCTCCTCACGATGGATGGCGCGGATAGCCAAAGAAGCGTGGCGGGTCAGTTCGCGGGCTTGCCTAAGAGCCGCGTCTCGCAGGGCGGTTTTTTGGTCAAATTCCCGCCGGATTTCTTCACAGATCACATCAAGCTGGTTGGTCATTTAAGCTCTTCCGGTGGGTTTTGTCCGCTCGTGTCGCGGAAAAGCTCATCCGCCAGGGTATGCCCGCGAGGGATGCGAATTTCGCCAAAGGTGGCTTCGTAACGCGCGATATTTTCGTTTATGGCGCGCTGAAAAAGCTTCATCGTCAGCGGTGAGAGGATCAGCCGGGTGTTGAGCTTAAGGCTCGAAAGACCTGGCATCATCGTCGCATAATCCAGGATGAATTCGTGAGGAGTATGGGTTATATACGCGGTGTTGATGTACCGCGGCACGAGATCATCCGGGACGATAAACGGTATCTTTTGAGGCTCGGGCATAGTTAGAATGGAATGTCGTCGTCATCGACGCTGCCGCTGCCGTCAGAACCGCCATCGGAACGGGGCGTCAGGAAGCGAACTGTGTCAGCTGAAACCTCATAGCTGCTGCCCCAGCTGCCATCTTTCTTCTGGAAAATTTGCGGAGCGCCCGTGTTTGCGTCGGGGCGCAAACGGCCTTCAATCAGAACTTTAGAGCCCTTGTGCAGATATTGGTTGCAGCTTTCTGCTTGTTTGCCCCAAACCGAAACGCGGAACCAGGTAGTTTCATCTTTTTCATTATAGCGTCTGCTGGTCGCGACGGAAAAACTGGTCACTGCTGTGCCGTCAGGGGTATAGCGCATCTCCGGGTCTCTGCCGAGGTTGCCTATGATGATTAGTTTCTGGTACATGGGAATTCCTTTCGTGTGTGGTCATGCTCGATATGATTAGTGTCGTCTGCCATGCGTCGATCTATTTATTTAATTTTACATCATTATTGCAATGATTTCACTTTATTGAATAAGTGTTCATTCAAAACCCATTAGGAGCTTAACTATACTTTCCGTTATAATTGGCAGCAGGATTTATCGGCGTGTGTTATTGGCATCAATAAACTATCTCGATGCAAATTTGTTGATAATAACAAATTGTCGCTAGAATCAAGAATGGTTTTTTTATGAAAGGTGTGTGTTATGAAATTTTGTACGTTTGTCGCAGAAGGTAGAAGCCCAAAATTAGGAGTATTAATAAACGACATGATTGTCGACCTTAATGAAGCAGACCCGAGAATACCCAGGACTATGATTGAGTTTCTTCAAGATGCCGAATCATTTCTTGATTTGGCAAAGGTCTGCCTCGAGAAGCCTACAGAAGGGTTTCCTATGGCGAGTGTCAAATTGTTGCCGCCTCTGCCTAAACCCGAAAGCTTTCGAGATTTCATGGGGTTTGCTGAACATGTAGAGACCAGTAGGCGTAATCGCGGACAAGCGGTAGACCCTGTTTATTATGAGATTCCTGTTTTCTACTTCTCGAACACAAACAATTTTCTGGGACCATTTGAGAAGGTTGTGTCACCCCGGAAAACACAAAAACTTGATTTCGAATTTGAGGTTGGTATTGTTCTGAGCAAAACCGGACGCGATATATCACATGATGAAGCGGATAAATTTATCTTTGGGTATACGATCCTCAATGATTGGTCCGCGCGAGATTTTCAGCTTGAGGAAATGAAGGTGGGCTTGGGTCCAGCTAAGGGAAAAGATTTTGCGACCTCCATGGGTCCGTTTCTAGTCACAAAGGATGAGTTTGAGCCTTATAGAACGGGATCTCGCTTTGATAGAAAGACGCGGCTTACACTAAATGGTACCGTTTTGAGAGAAAATAACCTTCTGAATATCCATCATGAT
>LUZV01000009.1 GCA_001603765.1 Anaerolineales bacterium Chloro_02
TTATCAATGTGAGGGTGTGCCCGTCATCAAGCGAAGAAAGATACACCGCCGGGAAGGTCGTTGCCGGCTCAGAGGGGTCTACCCAAACGAGGTACTCGTCACTCAGATAAAAGTCGGAAGGCTGCGCGCTTTTAATCGCCATCGGCCAGGAAAGCCCGCTTGCGAAGTCAAAGATCTTGATGGTTTCAGGGAACCGCTTGGGTCCCTGCTCGGACCACGCAGCAAGCGCCCCTTTTATCATCGGAAGCGACCCGCTTATTTCCATCAAATCCTCAAAATTACCGCTTTGAAGGTTGTAAAACAGTATCGGAAAATCCGCCGCCAAGTCTTCGCCATTGGCGCTCTGGCTGATCATCAGGTATTTCTCAGAAATCGCGAGCTGGTTAAAGAGCAGATCAGGCTCAGAGGTGAGCAGCAGTTTTTCGCTGCCGTCCGCAAGATTGAAGACTCGTATCTCCGAATGCTTTTGACTCTGTTCATTCCCCACAGTCCTGGTAAGGAAGTAAAGCAAATCGCCCTGAAGTTCCATGTCAAGATAGATGACATCTTCGGCAGCTAAAATATTATCTATCACGCGCTGCTGTTCGCGCGTTACCAGATTTAGCGCTTCAATCCGCCAACCCTGAATATGCAGGGGGTGATCAAAAATGAGCATCACCAGCCAGCCGTCGTTGACCCGCAGCTTCTCAATAAACTTGCCGTCTTCTGTCATTGACTCAGCGATTTTTTCACCTTCAGCTTCGCCAGGCTGGTAGCGCCAAACGCTGCGCGCGTCGCTGCTGCGGACAGCGTAAAAAACCCCCTCGCTTTGAACGAGGCTGCTAAGGCGACCTGGACTGCTGAAATGGCAGTATTTCTCGCTCAGCTCGTCTGTCCAGGTAAGGGTGGAATCCCGCGGTGGCGAGTCAAAGGTCGGCTGTGGTTGAAGGGAAGGCGCCAGAGAAGGCTCTTGCAGGGGTGGGAGAGTTGGCAGCGTGAGCGGAATGCTGATACAGGCGGAAACCGACAACATCACCATAACAGCCAGGATAAGGGCTGGTTTTGGGCGGAAAAGTGTCATATCAACTCCCTTCTTGCCCTGCGCTGTTCAGTCTGCGCGCAGGCTAAGAGAACAATCTAATTGTAACCAATAATTGGGGTGATAGATAAACAGGCAGGTCGCCGGGCAACAAAGGCTCGCGATGGCGGAAAAATCAGGGGGTCTCGACGTCTTTCGCCCACTCGCGGTTGGCAATATACCAATCCACTAGGCGAGTCAGACCTTCATCCAAAGAAACCTGCGGCTCCCAGCCAAGCTCGCGGCGGGCTTTGCTGACGTCCGCGACGTTCTCAAAAACATCCGCGGGGTGGGTGGGGATGTAGGTGACGTTTCCTTTTTTGCCCAGCCGCTGCTCAAGTTTGTGAAGGAGGTTATTTATGGTAATCACTTCATGCCCGCCTAGGTTGAAAACGTCAAAACCCACGGGCTTAAGCGCCAATAACGTGCCTCGGGCGATATCATCCACATAAGTAAACCCGCGCGACTGTTCACCGTCGCCCGTGATTACGACCGGCTTCCCCTCGGCAATCCACTGGCAAAAGCGGAACATGACCATATCCGGTCTGCCGGCAGGTCCATAAACCGTAAAGTAGCGCAACACGCTCACGTCGATGCCGTAAAGGTGGTGGTAGGCGTAAGCGAACGCCTCAGCTCCTTTTTTACTGGCAGCATAAGGCGCCAGGGGATGCTCGGTTGGCGCGGTTTCGGCATGCGGCGGCTTGCCGTCGTCCCCGTAGAGGCTGGAGGTGGATGCCAGGATAAATTTTGGCACCTGTTGGTGGCGGGCGTATTCCAAAACGTTCAGATTACCTAAAGTGTTGGTGTTGAGGTAACTCCAGGGGTCGGTAGTGCTGGCGCGCACGCCAGCAATGGCTGCCAGATTGACCACCGCGTCGGCAGTCGGCACCTGAGCGCTCAGCCGGGCAATAAAGTCTCGGTCGCTGATGTCATCACGGATGAAATGGAAGTTGTCCTGCGGCAGAAGAGCCTTAAGCCGGTGCTCCTTGACCCGCACATCATACACATGGTTGAGGTTGTCAACCCCATACACGGTATGACCGTCTTGCAGCATAAACCTGGCAACAACAGACCCAATAAATCCTGCCGCGCCCGTGACAACATAAACGCTCATTAGAGTTTGATCACTTTCATATCAGACTTCGTGAAATCTTTCATGGCGTTGCGAGCGTCAAAAATCAACTGCGACTTTTCCAGAATCTGCTTGTAATCAAATTTGTCGTGATTGGTGATGATAGCCACCAGATCAGCCTTTTCGAGGCAGGCGGCAAGCTCCTTCTCGGAGAACATTTGCACACCTTCAATCTCAATTTCAGGCACAAAAGGATCGTGATAGCTAACGGTCGCGCCTTTTTCGCGCAAAAGGTGGATGATATCAAGGGCAGGCGACTCGCGCAGGTCGTTGATGTTGGGTTTATAAGCAACGCCCATGATCAGGATTTTGCTGCCGTTGAGCGGTTTTTTATAACGGTTGAGCGCGTCCTGAATACGGCTGACCACATAGCGCGGCATGCTTGTGTTAATTTCGGAGGCAAGTTCAATAAAGCGCGCGGTGTAGTTGAGCGTTTTCATCTTCCACGAAAGATAAAGCGGATCCACGGGGATGCAGTGCCCGCCCAAGCCCGGCCCGGGGGTGAACTTCATAAAGCCAAAAGGCTTCGTCGCCGCGGCATCGATCACTTCCCAAACATCCACGCCCAGTCGGTCACACATTTGCGCCAGCTCATTGACCATCGAGATGTTGATCATCCGGAAGGTGTTCTCGAGCAGTTTCGCCATCTCTGCCACTTCCGCGCTTGAGACCGGCACAACGGTTTCGAGCGCCTGCTGATACCAAGCCACCGCCACATCTGTGCAAGCCTGCGTGATGCCGCCGACAACTTTCGGGGTGTTGTGGGTAGTGAAATCTGTGCGCCCTGGGTCAACACGTTCAGGAGAAAACGCCAGGAAGAAGTCTGTGCCAACTTTAAGATCGGAATTTGCGGTTAATTTGGGCAGAACAAATTCGCGTGTGGTTCCCGGGTAGGTGCTGGACTCGAGCACAACGATCATGCTGCGGTGCAGGTAAGGAGCGATATCCTCACTGGCGCTGGCAATGAAAGACATGTCTGGGTCGCCAGTCTTCCGCAGCGGGGTGGGAACACAAATTGAGACCGCGTCGATCTCGTTCAGGGTGGCGTAATCAGTTGTGGCGCGTATTCGTCCGTTTTCAATGTGCTTCCGCAGCTGCGCGTTGCTGATATCGGAAATATAGCTTTCGCCCCGGTTGATCATATCCACTTTTTCCTGGTTAGGATCAATCCCCGTCACGGTAAAACCGGCATTGGCAAACGTAACAGCCAGCGGCAGACCTACATAGCCCAAGCCAATCACGCCAATATTCGCGCGTTTTTTTTGAATATCCTGAATCAGGTCATCTTTTACCATAAATTACTAACCTTTCTGTTAAAACAGACTCAATTGTTCTGGCGGCATGGGTTTTTCATCCGCCTTCACCGGCCTGACCGTGAGGCTTAGGTCTTCCACTTTTGGCGGGACGGGTTCTTCTTTTCCAAGCAGGTGCCTGAGTTTCGCAAAATCTTCAACCAAAACTGGTCTCAACGCGGGTTGATGCAGCGCGGCTGCGGGATGATACATTGTTACCACCAGCCTGTTCCCAATTTGATGGGCTTTGCCGTGGATTTGGCTAATCCTGCCGTTTTCGATAAATTTCGCCATCGAAAACCTGCCTAACGTGACGATCACCTTTGGATTGAGCAGTTGAATCTGCTCATCAAGGTACACCTCACAAGCGGTCAACTCTTCGGGCATGGGGTCGCGGTTGCTCGGTGGGCGGCACTTAACCACATTGGTAATGAAGACCTCTCCGCGTTTGAGATCAGCGGCAGCCAGCAGCTCATCGAGAAACGCCCCAGCCTGCCCCACAAAAGGCTTACCCTGTTGGTTTTCATGAAATCCTGGTCCCTCGCCAATGAACATCACATCCACTGATGAAGGTCCCTCACCTGGCACAGCCTTATTGCGCCCTTTGGCAAGCGCGCATTTCTGACAGTGGAGGATTTCCTCCCGAATTGTTTGAAGTCGGTTTGTATCTGACATATTTTTTCCAGAAACAGATTCTACCCCAGGTGTATGCAATTATGACGAATAATTACCCGATTAAGTTCCTCAGGTTTTCAATGTCCAGAGGGTCAAGGTCCAGCAGCAGAGCGTCTTCCCGTTCAGTTTGATAATAATTGGGGCGCAAGCCGACAGCTTTATATCCAAACCCGTAATAGAGATGCAGCGCGTCGGCATTGCCTGAGCGCACTTCTAACAACGACCGCACCGCTCCCAGGCTGACAGCCCTCAGCAGCCCCTCAGCCAAAAGTCTGCGCGCGATGCCGCGGTGGCGATAGTCCGGGTGCACCGCCAAAGTGGCAATGTGAGCCTCATCCACAATCATCCATATCACTAATGCCCCGACAATCTCGCGCCCATGCGGAGCTTCGTGATCCTCAGCCACCAGGCACAAACTGTAATCATTGCTCTTCAGTTCATACTCAAAAGCCCCTTGGGGCCAGGGATCCGCGAAAGAAAGATGATCCAGCTCAGCGACTTGCGCCAGGTCCTCTTCTCGCATTCCACGCAGCGCGATGGAACCAGATTTCGCGCGGGAACTCATAGATCGGGAACGTTGCTGAGCGTATGCACGTAAATAGGGGTAAGGGTGGCAGGATCATCCGCCTGCCCAGCCTGGATCTTTGCCCAGGCAAGCTCAGCAAGGATCGCGGGGCGGCGCAAACAAAAGCCGGGCGATGCCAGCCGGGCAGTTTTCCACTTGCGCCCCAACACCTGACGTTCCTCAGCGTCCATCTCACCAACCACATAAATTGGGGATTGGATCGTTGCAGCCAGCCCGCGAATATCGTCAACTTTAACTTCCGAAGCCGCCTGCCAACCGCCATCCCGATATTGATAGCGAGCATAGGCATAGCGCCCGCGTCCGACCTGCAGAAACGCCAGCATAGGTCTGCGCAAACCAGGCTGACCCGCGGCAAGGATTTCAAGTGATGGAATTCCAGCTAAAGGCAGATTCTGACCGAGTGCGATGCCTTTTGCGGCGCTCAGACCAATCCTGAGACCCGTAAACGACCCGGGACCAAGCGCGACGCCAACTCCTGTCAGGCTGCTGACTTTGGTTTGGGTTTTTACCAACAAATCCTTTATTGCCGGGACAAGCTCAACGGTGTGATAGTTCTTACTGCGCCACGTTTGCTCGGCGAAGATGCTGGTTCCGTTATAGAGGGCGATACCGATCCGGTCGGTAGAAGTGTCAATTGCCAGTAACATGATTACCCTCCAAACAAGGCTTGCTGCAACTTCTTGAGGATGTTTTCATAGCGGCGCCCGAATGGGGTCAGGATCAGGTGGCGCTGATCAGGATTAATCCAATCCATCTCAATCCACAATTTCTCCGCCGGCAGGGCAGCCTTCATGCGTTCTGCCCACTCCATCACCAGCGCGCCGCCTTCGAACACACGATCCAGGTCGAGGATCGCGTTATCCAGCGGGTTTTCCGGCTGCAAGCGGTACGCGTCGCAGTGAAAAAGCGTATTCCCGCCAGGACGCTGATATTCATTAACAATTACATAGGTCGGGCTGGTAACTTTGTTGGGTGAACCCCAGCCCTGGGCGATTCCCTGCACCAAAGTCGTCTTTCCGGAGCCAAGATCACCCTCAAGACAGATCACATCCCCCACCTGCATCAGGCTGCCAAGGCGGATGCCCACCCGGCGAGTCTGCTCGGGGCTGTGTGAAAAAACTTCGAAGGCGTGCGGCGGAAGAATTGGCATCTTAATCTGAAATTATACCTTAGCATCAACCCAAAATCGGAGAATTAATTCCCGGTAGGGATGTAATCACGCGATTCTTGACATTAGACCCGCGGCTAAGGCTGATCTGAGGGGGCTTTTGGCAGGTGTTTTTTGAGTCGCCTTGCTAAGTCGCGCCGGCTGAGTAAAACGCGATGACCGCAAGTGAGGCAGACCAGCCCAATATCCGCCCCAAGCCGCACCACCTCCCACTCAGACCCGCCGCATGGGTGCTCTTTGCGCAGGGTCACTTTATCTCCGATCTGGATCTCCGGCAGCATGCCGGGATTATAACACTGGCATGATATAATCCCGGCATCGCTGAGGGGTGCAACCCCTTTTTGGAGCAAAAATGAGCTTTGATCCGCCTACTCTCATTGCCAGGGTCATCACGCTGGTAATCGCTTTCACTCTGCATGAATACGCTCATGCCTGGACCGCGGCGCGCTT
>LUZV01000148.1 GCA_001603765.1 Anaerolineales bacterium Chloro_02
TCTGCTGGCTGAGGATTATGACGGCATGCTCCAAATCGCGCGCGACCAGGTGGACTTTGGCGCGCACGCCCTTGATATCAGCGTGGCTGTAACCGAACGCAGCGATGAAGCGGATATGATGCGCAAGCTTGTCAAGCGGCTTTCGCTCGAGGTGCCAGTGCCGTTGGTGATTGATACCACCGAACCTGATGTGGTCGAGGCTGCGCTGCAGACTGCCCCGGGGCGCTGTTTGATCAATTCCACCAATTTTGAGGCTGGCGATGCCAAGCCAAGGCGCGTTTTATCCCTGGCCAAGCAGTACAGCGCGGCTGTGATGGCGCTAACCATCGATGAACAGGGTATGGCGCGTACCGCTGAGCGCAAATTGGAGATCTCGCGGCGGTTGGTGAATTTGGCGGCGGAGTATGGTCTGCGCCCGGAGGATATCGTAATAGACGACCTGACCTTCACGCTTTCTACGGGTGAGGAAATCTATCGCGATTCGGCGATAGCCACGCTGGAAGGAATCCGGCTGATAAAAAAGGAACTTCCGGGAGTGCATACATCCCTGGGCGTCAGCAACGTTTCGTTCGGCTTCTCTCCCAATTCTCGCAAGGTACTCAACAGCGTTTTTCTCTATCACGCGGTGGAAGCCGGGCTCGATATGGCTATCATCAACCCCGCGCAGGTGAAACCCTATGCCGAAATCCCTGCCAATGAACGCGAATTGGCGGAAAATCTGATCTTCAACCGCTCGGATGCCGCGCTTCCCGACTTCATTGCATATTTTGATTCTGTCGTTGCCAATGATGATGACCAGACAGCGCGAGTGGATCCCTTTGAGGGCTTAAGCAACCGCGAGCGTCTCTTCCAAAAGGTGCTCCGGAGGCATAAAGCCGATCTTGAAGCGGATATTGACGCGATCCTGGATGAAGAACCAGGCAAGCCAAAAGGTGAAACCGCGGTATCGATCCTTAATGAAGTGCTGCTGCCAGCAATGAAAGAAGTGGGCGACCGCTTTGGCGCGGGCGACCTCATCCTGCCGTTTGTGCTGCAATCTGCTGAAGTTATGAAAAAGGCGGTAACTCACCTCGAAAACTATCTTGATAAGCAAGAAGGTCTTTCGAAGGGCAAGCTAGTTTTGGCGACAGTGTTTGGCGACGTTCACGATATTGGCAAAAACCTCGTGCGCACGATTCTCTCGAATAACGGTTACGAAGTGGTCGACCTGGGCAAACAAGTGCCGATGGAGACGATTATCTCAGCCGCGGTTGAGGAGCAAGCCAGCGCGATTGGGCTGAGCGCGCTGCTCGTTTCGACCAGCAAACAGATGCCGTTGATTGTCAATGAGCTTCAGCGCCGTGAACTTGAAATTCCGGTACTTATCGGCGGCGCGGCGATCAACCCTGCCTTCGGCAGACGTGTCTTGCGCGCGGAAAGCGGTGAATACTATCAAGGCGGCGTTTATTATTGTAAGGACGCCTTCGATGGGCTGAACCTGATGGATCAGCTTTCGGACCCGGCGCGAAAAAGCGCGCTGCTTACGACGGTGATTGAGAAAGCCGAGCAGGAATTCGGCAAGGCAAAACCGCAGCGTCCGCTTGAAAAAACCGAGAGAACCGCGAAAGTGAAGCCAGCCGCGGTGATCCCTTCGGTTGCTAAATGGGGCGCGAGAGTGGTACGCGATCTGCCTATTCAGACTGTCGCGACGCATCTGGATATTAAATCCCTCTACCGCATGAATTGGGGCGGAACTGGGTTAAAAGGCGAAGAGTGGGAAAAAATGCAAGCCGAATTTGACGCGCGGCGGGTGCGGATGCTGGCTCAGGCGGAAAAAGAGGGCTGGTATCAACCTCAGGCAGTCTATGGATATTGGCCCGCGGCATCTGATGGCAACGACCTGATCATTTTTGACCCGGCAACGCTGGGCGATGCTCCGCGCGAACTGACCCGCTTCACCTTTCCCCGTCAACCAGCCGGCGAGCAGCTTTGCCTTGCCGATTATTTCATGCCGATTGGCTCAGGTGTGCTCGACGTAGTCGCTTTTCAGGTGGTGACAGTTGGCAAAAGGGCGACGGAACGCTTCGAAGCTCTGGATTCCGCCGCCGAATACTCGGAAGCTTTCTTCTTCCACGGGCTGGGAGTGCAGCTGGCGGAGGCGACCGCCGATTACCTGCACAAGCAGATCCGGCGTGAGCTTAAGATGCTGCCCGAACAAGGCTTGCGCTATTCCTGGGGCTACCCTTCGATCCCAGAGTTACAGGATCACCGTAAAGTCTTCGATCTGCTGCCGGCTGAACGAGAACTCGGCATGAGCCTCACTTCAGCATACCAGTTGGTGCCGGAACAGTCTACAGCGGCGATTATCCTGCATCACCCCGACGCACAGTACTTTAATGTCGCCGTCAGCCTGGCAGACCGTGCCTTGGGCGGGTAATTTTCCCTTTTTTCTATTGAACCAAAGCGCTCTCAGAACAGGGAGCGCTTTTTAATCCACAGCAAAGTTGGATATACTTGGAAGATAATTCACTCTGCGGTTTAAGGAGACTCTTATGAATGAGCGAAAAAATGTTCTGGGCATTCCCTATCTGACCTGGAGGTCCATCAGCCTTACAGCCGCGGGGTCAATTTTAATCACGATCAGTTCCATTTATGTGGCGCTGCGGCTCAGCGCGCTGCCCTGGCCGACAATTTTTGTGGCAGTGTTATCAATGTCGCTGCTTAAGCTGCTAGGCAATACAAATTTGCAGGAAATCAACATCACCCAAACCGGCATGTCAAGTGGGGCGATGGTTGCCGGTGGAATCGCGTTCACAATCCCTGGTTTATGGATTTCGGGGCTGTACACACCGTTTAACCCCACCACTCAGACCCTAAGCGAATGGATCATGCCAAAGGTTTGGCCGCTGTTGCTTGTTTCGCTGGTTGGGGTTCTGCTTGGGACCATGCTTTGCTGGTATTATCGTAAACGCAACATCGAAACCATGCAGCTGGCTTATCCGATTGGGACTGCCGCTGCTGAAACCCTGGAAGCGGGCGATGAAGGCGGCAAAAAGAGCTGGTTTTTGTTTGGAGCGATGGGGCTATCCGCTCTATTTACCGTCCTGCGGGACCGATTCGCCTTGATTCCCCAGAATCTGGATGGAAAAGTTGGAAAGCTGCCTATGCAGCTCTATAGTTCACCGATGGCAATCGGAATTGGCTATATTATCGGATTTCCTGGCGCGGCTTACTGGATGCTCGGCGCGCTGGTTGCCCATTATGGGCTGCGCGCCTTCGGGCTGGAATTGGGAACCTTTCAAAACGCGGATAGCGCTTCCGCCTTTATTTTAACCTCTGCGGTAGGGCTGATGGTCGGCTCTGGTGTTGGCATTTTGATTCAATCCCTTAAAACCGTCCGTTGGAAGCACGAACCTGCTGATGTTGGCGCGAAGACCCGCGCTCAAAAGTTGCTGAGTGACCGCCAGGGGCTGTTTGCGTTGATTGTTGTGGCGATCAGTTTTGTGCTTACCATTTTGCTGGGGCTATCACCAGTTACAGCAGCGCTGGTGATGGCGGGTGTCGTCTTCGCGACGATGATGTCATCGGTGATCACCGGTCAGACCGGGATTAACCCCATGGAAGTGTTCGGAATCATCGTCCTACTGGCGATCCGACTGGTGGTGAAAGTCGAGGATACACAGGCATTCCTGATCGCGGCGATTGTCGCTATCGCGTGTGGGTACGCTGGAGACGCGATGAACGATTATAAAACCGGCGCAATTTTGGGAACCGACCAGCGGGCCCAGTTTGTGACCCAGTTCCTTGGGGCGTTTGTCGGCATCTTCGCGGCGATTTTTGGT
The DNA here is from genome assembly GCA_001603765.1 of Anaerolineales bacterium Chloro_02. Lineage (GTDB taxonomy): Bacteria > Chloroflexota > Anaerolineae > Anaerolineales > Anaerolineaceae > Mesolinea. The sequence goes on from LUZV01000148.1 coordinate 3,822, forward strand.
CTGTTTGTTTTGATTTTGCAGTATGGCGGCGTTGGCGGAGAAACAGGCCTGAGCGCCGCACAGGCTCACAGCGTTACGGCGATGGTGAACGGCATTGGCGACCCGGTGGTCTTTGGGGTCGCATTGTTGATTGGGACGCTGCTGTATGTTAATGGTGTTCCGGCTATGATTATTGGAATTGGCATGCTCCTATCCCTCGGAATGGCAAGCGCGATCTTTGTGGGTGGGGCGGTGAGTTTTTTAGTTAAGAAATTGAGCAAGGATCAGGACGCGGTCAACCTTGGGAACGTGGTTTCAGCCGGGCTGCTGGGCGGTGAAGGCATTACTGGAACCATCCTTGCGTTTTTGGCGATGCTCACGCGCTGAGATGCCAAATATTTGCGGATGCGTGCCGCCGCGTTCCTGGCGGTATCTGCCGTTTTGCCCCTCTCCTTTGAGAGGATTATGATATTGTGAAGATCGAGAGGTGATGTGGATTGTGTTTGGTTGAAAGCCACATCGGTTAGTTTAGGGACGTGGAAATTATGGCTTCATTTTGGCCGCATTCATTAACTTTGATTGGAGATTCTCCTCAATTCTGGCATTGGTTTGCTCTAATGGTTTCTCGGTTTTCGGGTAAAATATAGTTTCATGTAAATTTGACGAAATCGCCGGAT
>LUZV01000149.1 GCA_001603765.1 Anaerolineales bacterium Chloro_02
AGTTTGATTGCCAGCGGGCTCTCAACAAATTTTTGCAGCGCGCGCTTCAGAGGTCGCGCGCCCAGCAGCGGGTCGTAACCCTGATCCGCGAGCCAATTTTTGGCAGAGTCCTCTACAACCAAATCTACGCCGTATTCCTGAGTGCGTCCAATGATTTCCTGGAATTGAAGGTCAACAATTTTCAGCACATTCTCTTTGCTCAGCTGTGAGAAAATGATGATTTCATCAATTCTGTTCAGGAATTCAGGTCTGAAGGCATCTTTTAGCGCTTTCTCAATCTTAGAATGTGAGGCTTTAACATCCTCATTTTCTTCCCTCCCCAGGAACCCAAGTGAACCGCTGCTCTTCACAAATTCAGTACCAAGGTTGCTGGTCATGATCAGAACCGTATTTTTAAAGTCAACCACTCTGCCCTGACCGTCCGTCAAACGTCCATCATCCAGGATCTGCAAAAGGGAGTTCCACACCTCTGGATGCGCTTTTTCGATTTCGTCAAACAGGATCACGCGATAGGGTCGGCGCCTTACTGCTTCGGTCAGCTGTCCGCCTTCTTCGTAGCCAACATATCCGGGAGGCGCGCCAAAAAGGCGCGAAACGGTATGCTGTTCGCGATATTCGCTCATATCCACACGCACCAGGGCTTCCTCGTCATCAAACAGGAATTCAGCCAGAGCCTTCGCCAGTTCGGTTTTGCCCACGCCGGAAGGTCCGATGAAGATGAAGGAACCGATCGGTCGGTTTGGATCTTTCAATCCGGAACGCCCACGGCGGATAGCGTCTGAAATCGCCCTGATAGCCTCATCCTGTCCAACAATGCGATCGTGCAGTCGGTTTTCCATCTCAAGCAGTTTCTGCGATTCCGACTCGAGCAGTTGGGTCACGGGGATACCAGTCCACTGGTGGATGACCGACGCGATATCGTCCGCGTCTACGATGTCGTCCAGCTTGTGTTCCATTTCCCATTCGGCGCGTTTGGCTTTAAATTCCTCTTCCAGGCGCAGCCTTTCCGCCTTAAGCTTTACAGCCCGCTCGTAATCACGCTCCACACCAGCCTGCTCTTCTTCCGCCGCCAGCCGATCGATCTCTTTCTTTTCTTGTTTGAGACCTTCAGGCATCGAGAATAAGGCTACGCGCAGCTTCGCGGCTGCCTCGTCCATCAAGTCAATGGCTTTATCTGGCAGACGCCGACCGGTCATATAGCGCGCGGAAAGCTTAGCCGCGGCTTCGAGCGCCTGATCTGAAAGCGAGACGTTGTGATGCGCCTCGTAGCGGTCCCGCAAACTGCGCAGCATTCTCACGGTATCTTCGATGCTCGGTTCTTCAACATAAATCGGCGCAAAGCGACGTTCGAGCGCGGCATCTTTCTCAATATATTTGTGATATTCATCGCTGGTGGTCGCGCCGATACACTGCAAATCTCCGCGCGCTAACGCCGGCTTAAGCATGTTCGACGCGTCCATCGCGCCCTGTGCCGCCCCCGCCCCAACCACAGTGTGGAGCTCATCGATGAATAAAATGACTTCGCCATCTGATTCCTGAATTTCCTCAATGGTATTTTTCAGACGTTCCTCAAATTCGCCGCGGAAGCGCGTCCCAGCGACCATCGCCCCAAGGTCAAGCGAGACAACCAGTTTGTCCGCCAGAATCTCGGGCACGTCATCGTTAGCAATTTTTTGCGCCAGCCCTTCAACAATAGCCGTCTTGCCCACGCCCGCTCCGCCAATCAGCACAGGGTTATTTTTGGTGCGGCGCGAAAGAACCTGTATGACTCGCATAATTTCAGATTCGCGCCCATATACTGGGTCCAGTTTGCCATCACGAGCAGCCTGGGTCAGATTGCGGGAATATTTTTCGAGGGTCTTATAGCGGGACTCAAATTTGCCTTTCGAAGCCTTTTTACTGCCGCGCAGTTCGAGCACGCCCTCATAAACACCTTGCCTGGTGAGATTAAACTCCTCAAGCAAACGCGCGAGCTGAGTGTTTTTCTCAGAAAGCACCGCAAGGAAGAGATGCTCAGTTGAGATGTACTCATCCCCCAGCCGGTTGGCTTCCGTTTTGGCGAGGTCAACCACCATTTTGACTCTCGGGGTCAAAAAGACTTGCCCCGAAGGACCGCCAAAAATGTTGGCTTTAGGGGTGGTGCGCAAGATAACATCCAACCGGTCGGCAATCGCAGTTGGATCAGCGCCCGACATTTCGATCAACTGCGAAACGGTCCCTTCAGGTTGTTCAATCAGCGCAAGAAGAATATGTTCGGTATCAATCTGGTTGTGCCCATAACGCTGAATAATTTCAGCCGCGCGCGCCGCCACATCTTGAGCCCGCTCAGAAAACTTATCAAATCGCATCATAGTGTGCTATTCCTTGTTTTTTGTTTTCTATGCAACAGTTTTTCTGTTGCAACTAATGTTCCAAGTTATAAGTGTACTGGACAGCTATAAGAATCAGATAAATTTATTTCAGAATATCAACATGGCATCGCCAAAAGAAAAGAAACGATATCCTTCTTGTTTGGCAATTTCATAGGCTTGCAGCATGGTTTCTCTGCCGGCGAAAGCGCTCACCAGCATGAGGAGAGTGGATTTTGGAAGGTGGAAGTTTGTAATCATCGCGTCCACAACTGAAAAATGATACCCGGGGAGGATGTAAAGCCCTGTTTCGCCCTGCCAGGCGGTCAATTTTCCGTCCCTGCTGTATGCTGCAGCGCTCTCCAGTGTGCGCACGGAGGTAGTGCCGACAGCGATCACGCGGTCACCGTTTGCTTTTGTCTCATTGATCAATCGAGCTGTTTCTTCACCAAGAGTACACCATTCTTTGTGGATTTGATGCGTTTCAGGGTCTTCTTCGGTAACTGGCGCGAAGGTATCCAACCCGACGTGCAGATCGATTTTTGCCAATCTGATCCCCTGCTGTTCGAGCCGGGCGAGCAATTCCGGCGTGAAATGCAGACCCGCCGTCGGAGCGGCGGCAGAGCCGAGCGACTTGTTGAACACAGTCTGATAACGTTCTGGATCGCCCTGATAAGCGCGGATATACGGCGGCAGAGGCACATGCCCTGCCCTCTCGAACGCGCCTTCTATGGGTCTCGCGAAACGCACCAAGCGGCGCGCCCCACCCAAATCCGCGACGATTTCCGCAGCCGGACCATCTGTAATTTGAATTTCTCTACCCGGTTTCATTCCGCTGCCGCCCACCAAACACTCCCAAACAAGAGCGTCGATCTTCCGCAGCAACAGCACTTCAACCTTGCCGCCTCCGGGAAGTTTGCTGCCGAAAAATCGAGCAGGGAAAACCCGCGTCTCGTTTGCTACCAAAAGATCACCGGGTCGCAAAAAAAGGCCGATCTCAAAAAATCGGTGGTGGCTGATCTGACCGTTCGCGCGATCAAGCACCATCAGGCGCGAATGGTCGCGCGGCTCAGCGGGCGTCTGAGCGATAAAGTCTACCGGCAGTTCATATGAAAAGTCTTCGGTTTTCATTGAATTGGATCAGACCGCGCCGTTAAAAAGGTCTGGCTGCGCGTTTGGCTGAGTGTAAACCTTTCCCATATGCTCATAGGCAGCCTTTGTGGCAACGCGCCCTTGAGATGTGCGGTCAAGAAAGCCGAGCTGCAGCAAATAAGGCTCTACCACATCCATAATCGTATCTGGTTCTTCGCTGACCGAGGCGGCAATCGTGTTTAAGCCAACTGGTCCGCCGTTGTATTTGTCGATGATGGTCAGCAGGATTCGCCGGTCCATTTCATCTAAACCAATCCCGTCAATATTCATCATGCTCAATCCCGCTTCAGCAACCGGCGCGGTAATGTGACCAGCGGCTTTCACCTCGGCATAGTCGCGCACCCTTCGCAACATGCGCAAGGCGATACGCGGCGTACCGCGCGCCCTTCGGGCGATTTCTAGGATGCCGTCTTCATCACAGGGGACGTTCAGCAGCCGCGCGCCGCGTCGGATAATATCAGCCAGGGCTGGGGTGTCGTAGTAATCGAGGCGGTAGACCGCGCCAAAACGCGCTCTCAGGGGCGCGCTGAGCAGCGCCAGGCGGGTAGTCGCGCCGACAACAGTAAAGCGCGGCAGCTTCAACCTAACCGAACGGGCGGCTGGCCCCTTGCCGATGACGATGTCCAGTGCGTAATCCTCCATCGCCGGATAGAGGATTTCTTCCACCATGCGCCCAAGGCGGTGAACTTCGTCAATGAACAGGATGTCGCTCGCGCGCAAATTGGTGAGGATTGCAGCCAGATCGCCTGCGCGTTCTATCGCCGGTCCTGAGGTTACTTTGATATTGACGCCCATTTCTGTGGCGAGAATGTGCGCGAGGGTGGTTTTTCCGAGCCCGGGTGGACCATGGAAGAGCACATGTTCAAGGGCTTCTTCCCGCTGCTTGGCTGCCTGGATCTGAATGCGCAGGTTTTCTTTCACCAGATCCTGCCCGATCAGTTCATCCAACGCGGAAGGACGCAATGCCAAATCCACCGGGTCTTCTGGTTGTTTGCGCCCCGCCAACACGCTTTCATCTTTTTTGGTGTTCATCGCAAAAATTATACCCGACTTTACCTCACTTTTTCCCAGTGAGCCTTCCAGGCATTATAATCAGGCGTGAGAACCCTGCATTTGGAGAAGCCATGAAACTTTCAATTGTCGTGCCGGTCTATAACGAAGAAAAGAATCTGCCTGAACTATTTGAGCAGATCGTTGCGGCTATGCAGCCGCTCAAAATGGACTGGGATGTGACTTTTGTGGATGACGGCAGCCGCGACTCGAGCGTGGAAGTCGTCCGACAATTGCACGCTCAGGCTCCAAATCGGGTGAGGCAAGTGGTTTTCAGGCGGAATTATGGTCAGACCGCTGCCATCAGCGCCGGTATCGATCAATCCGATGGCGACATTGTGATTCTGATGGACGCCGATCTCCAGAATGACCCCGCTGACATTCCGCTGCTATTGGAGGAGTTGGATAAGGGTTTTGATGTAGTCAGCGGCTGGCGCAAGGACCGGCAGGATAACCAATTGACGCGCAACTTGCCATCGCACCTGGCAAACAAATTGATTTCTTCCAGCACTGGCGTCCACCTTCACGACTATGGCTGCACGCTTAAGGCTTACCGGCGCGAGATTCTCGAGTCGATTAACCTCTACGGCGAGATGCATCGTTTTATCCCGGTTTATGCCAAAGAAGCCGGCGGAAAAATCAGCGAAGTGGTGGTGCGCCATCACCCGCGCAAACACGGCAAGGCAAATTATGGGTTAGAGCGCACGGTCAAGGTAATCTTGGATCTATTCACCGTGCAATTTCTGATGAAGTTCTCGCAAAAACCCATCTACCTCTTTGGCGGCGTTGGGCTGGGATTGATGACGATCAGCTTTTTGACCTTATTGGCGCTTGGCATCAGGCGGATCGCGGTGGGTGTGCCGGTCTTAGGCTCGCCGTGGTTTCAAATCAGTGTGATGATGTTCATCATGGGGTTTCTGGCCGTGCTGATGGGGCTGATCGCCGAGCTGGTGATGCGCACTTATTATGAATCGCAGGATAAAAAGACTTACGCCATTCGCGAAGTCATCGACACTGAACGACCTGCTAATTGACAGGTTGCTGAGAATCCAATAACTGCTGAATCAGTTCTGTTTCACTTTGCGGCACCAGCAGGTTAATTTCTCCATTGCGCCAGGACAGCACCCCTTGGTATTGCGCCAGCATCGGCAGCACCACCTGCCGCACCCAGGCGTTATTTTCGTCCGCGAAACCGCGCTCGCTGCCTTGGATGTTTGCCGAAAGCGCATCGCTGATGATGGCGGTAAAGGCATGCTCTTCCAGTTTATGTTGAAAACCGCGCAAATAATCCTGGTTATTGCCCATTGCCATTTCCATCAGGAAGACCTTCTCATACTCTGGCACAACCTTCAGGTCAAGCTCGCCAAAGGTTAGCAGTTGCCGTTCGGAAATAAAGAGAACCTCCCCTCCATTTTCCTGTAAAACAGCGACCGCTTTCTTCAATTCGTCCAATTCCGTACCCTGAGCCCGGGCAGAGCCAAATGACCACGACCCAGCGCGCTGAAAAGCGAAGAAAACCGGTATGATGACTGCCATTGCCAGCCAGAACCGGCGATTTGGCGCCGAGGCGCTTTCTTCGGACGTTTGGGCTGATTTGTCCGCCATCGCCAGCACTCCGCCAACAATTACCGCCCATAAGACCAGAAAGGCATCCATGTTGTGCAAGTCGCCGCCGCCGCCAATCTTAACGCTGACCACCAGTCCGCCAGCAAAAAAGACTCCAAGGATGCCTGCCAAACCCAACCTCCTCAGCCAGTGCATGGCGGGCAGCGCCTTTTGGCGGAATTTTTGCCACAACAAGCCAACACCCGGCAGCGTCACAAGTATGATCGCCGGCAATATGCCGAGGAAAAAGGTCGCGTTTGGTAAAAGTCTGCGCCAAAGCAGAGCGGATGAAAACGCGGAGTCAAAAAGCGCGGGGTCTTCACCAGAAATGGCACTATAACCCTGTTTGCTCACAAACGCCACCGCAAGGCCGCCTACAACCCAAATGACAGGCCAAAGCATATATTTCAGCCATCTTTTACCGTCAAAAGATTCATCCAATAAATACTGTCCCACCGCGAGCACACCCGGCACCGGCATCCAATTAACCCGGCTAATCCCCGCCCAGGCTGAGGCAAGAAGCACAAAAAGCAGAGTGCGTAGTGGCTTTCCTCTCTTATAACCAAGCAAAACCAACACCACGCAGACCATCAGGTGGTAATAAACCGCGCCCTGAAAAAAGAAAAGAAAAAGCAAAGCTGTCAGCCAAGCCGCGGATGTTTTTCCAGACGGAAGCAAGCGTTTCGCCAGGAGCCAACTGCCCCAAAGTGTCATCCCAAGCCAAAGAGCCACCTGCCAGGCGCGGTGAAAGAGGATCGAACGAATGCCAACAAAGAATGGCAGCGCCTGCATCAGGTAGCGGCTCGGGTGGAGGACGGGAAGCGGTAATTTGGTGCCGTAAATTTTCTCAGAAGTGAACAGCGAGGCGTTATAAAAGCGGCTGCCTTCCGACCAACCCAGGGAAAAGGGTCCGGTTTGAATCTCCGGCAGGAAAGCCGCCGCGCGATAGAGCACACCGAACACTAACAAACACTGGGCAAAGGTTAAATAAGGCGAGACCCGCCCGTCGCGAGAAAGGAGCAAAGCAAAAACGCCTGAAAAGCCTACAACCAGGGCGAAACGACCGCTGCCGTAGGCGAGCAAGTGGAACTTGAGATTGAAGAATAGGATAACAAGTGCGACCGCGCCGGCAATAAAAGCCGCCCAAACCCACTTGGTGGTCTTTGGCGCGGGGAGTTTTCTCAGTTGATCAAGCGAGGTCTTCCAGGTTAAGAAGAACAGGATGACGCAGACCAACAGCGCCGCCGCCACAGCCTTAAACCACAAATTGCGCGTGTAGCGGCTGTCCCACAGGAACCAAAAGCAAGCCGCACCGATCAGCAGTAGCCAATGTCGTATGAACTTCAGGGTTTTATCCGATTTCACATTTCCTCTTTTGGATCGGATTGCTCCGCCCCAACTCTGGTTTTACCAGCCAGGACTTCCCCGATAAACAGAGCGCCGGGCAGGCTGCCGATGAGCCAAACCAGACGCAGGATCAGAGCGAGCGAGATGCTGGCCGCGCTGGAAAGTCCGCCGAGCACAGTGTAGAGGTTTGTAATGGTGACTTCCTGCAAGCCCAGCCCATTAATTGAAATCGGCAGTAAGCTGATAAAGTAGGTCAGGCTCCAAATCCCAGCGATCTGCCAAAGACTGAGAGTTTCGCCCATGCCTTCCACAAGGATGCGGATGATTAAGTAAATTGCTGCCTGATGAATGAAAGTGAAGCCAAGCGCCTTTAACAAAATCAGTGGATGCCTGGACCAGAAACGCAGGTCATCAAAGATTTTTTGGAAGCCTCTTTTTACCCGCGCGAAGATGGGCAGCGCCATGCCGCCTGCGGGCTGAAGCGCGGAATGAGCCTTGAGGTAAGCCGATAACGCCGGCAGTGAAAACGGAACCATCAGTGCCATGCCGGTCATGCCAACCAGACGGTCCACCACCAAAGACGCGGCAGCCAGGCTGGTGTTCAGCCCAAGCCGGACGGCACCAGCCAGGCGGAGCACATCCCCGCCGATAGTCGTTGGCAGTACGTTAGAACCAAAGAGCCCGGCAAAGGTGAGCTTCAGGCTGTCCGCCATGCTGAGGGTGGGAGTCTGATCTTTTAGAAGGGTGTACCAGCGACCAAATGTGGCAAAACGAGAAACAAAAACCAAGACCAATACCGCGGCGATGCGCCAGGCGGTTAACTGCCTGATGGTCTGCCAGGCTTCCAGCCAGCCAACCTGGCTTAAAAGGTAAACCATAACCGCGAGGGAAAGCAGTGTGCCCACCCAGCGGATAATGAGATTCAGTTGAGGTCTTCTTTTCACGGACATATTCAGCCTGCCGGCAATTATACAACAGTCAAACTGCGCGGATTTGTTACAATTATCAAATCCAAAAACGGAGGAAGAAATGACATTATCGAAAATTGACCCCCTGGACTTTTCTGTAAACACCCATGCCCTTTTTCACCGTCAGGCGGTGTTGCTAACCTGCGGAGATTTTAATCAACACGATTACAACTGCATGACCATTGGCTGGGGGTTGTTCGGCACGATGTGGAGCGTTCCCGCGGCGTTAGTTGTGGTGCGCCCGAGTCGGTTTACCTACGAATTCATGGAACGCTTTGAGGACTTCACGCTCACCGCATTCCCGCCTGAGTTCAAAAAAGACCTGGCGTACCTCGGCAGCCATTCCGGGCGGGATGAAGACAAGCTCTCGAAAACGGCTTTAACCCCGATCGCGGCAGACCTGATTAATTCGCCGACGTTTTTACAGGCTCAGTTGAGCGTTGAGTGCCGGAAAATTTACTTCACGGATTACAAACCTGAGCAATTCCTGGCGCCGTTCATCCACGAGAAATATGACGGCGGAGATTACCATCGACTTTATTATGGCGAAATTCTGCAAATAAAAGGTACCAGCAAATTCACCAACCCGGCAGCTGAGCATCAGTCTTCCTTCAGATAATGTTGGTTTAAGGATGCCTGCCAGTTTTGCGGAATGATTTTGAATTGTCCTATTAAAAATGCCCATTATTGGCGTTATAATCAAACCGACAACAAAAAGGAGTATCAATGACCGAGAGAAAAATCCGCGTATTGATTGCCAAGCCCGGGCTGGATGGACACGACCGGGGCGCAAAAGTGGTGGCGCGCGCGCTGCGGGATGACGGCATGGAAGTCATCTACACTGGTTTGCGCCAAACGCCCGAAATGATTGCTGAAGCCGCGCTGCAAGAGGATGTTGACGCGGTTGGTCTCTCTATCCTTTCAGGAGCGCATAACGCCCTTGTACCAAAAATTGTCGACAACATCAGGGCAAACGGTCAAACGGATGTGGTCATCTTCCTGGGCGGAATTATCCCTGAAGATGACATCCCAGCGCTGCTCGAAAAAGGCGTTTTCAAAATCTACGGTCCCGGAACCGATACTCGTCAGGTCTGCAGCGATATCCGCTCTGCGGTCAAAACGAAAGCGCAGGCATGAGTTCAGAGTTAATCCATTCGCTGAGAAAGGGCAACAGACTTGCCCTTTCTCGCGTTTTGAGCCAGGTTGAGGACGGCACAAAAGCAAGCCAGGCGATTCTGGAGAAATTATTCCGCGCCACTGGCAGCGCGCACAAAATTGGGATTACGGGTCCTCCCGGTTCAGGCAAGAGCACCCTGGTCAACGGTCTGGCTCGCGAGCTGCGCCGCCGGGAGCCGCAGCTAAAAGTTGCCATTATCGCCGTGGATCCTTCCAGCCCTTTCACCGGCGGCGCGATCCTGGGGGATCGCGTGCGCATGCTCGATTTGCAGGGCGATAATCAGATTTTTATCCGCTCCATGGCGTCTCGCGGAGCCCTTGGCGGGCTGGCGGAGCAAACCGAAGGTTTAAGTCAGGTTTTCGACGCGGCTGGATACGGTTTTATTTTGATCGAAACCGTCGGCGCGGGTCAATCCGAAGTGGATGTTGTCAACCTCGCTCATACAACCATCGTCGTTGACACTCCCGGCATGGGAGATGATATCCAGTCAATCAAAGCTGGAATACTGGAAATTGCTGACATTTTGGTCGTCAATAAAGCGGATCGCCCCGGAGCGGATCAAAGCGCCGCTCACCTTAGAAACATGGTTGAAATGGGGTACGCAGCTGATTATTCGGCTGGTAAGCATCTTCTCAGTGGGTCTTTAAGTGCTTCCACGGGGGTAGTCACACCTGCCGGGTGGATTCCGCCGGTGCTTAAGACAATCGCGAGTGAGTTTCAGGGGATCAGCGAACTGAGCGATGCCGTCCTGGCGCATGCCGCTTACCTGCGCCAAAGCGGACAGTGGCATGCCAAAGATGAAGCCGCCATCCGCGCGAACATCCGCCGCCTGGTGACAGCAGAACTGATTGGCGAGTTTCGTCAAACCGTGCCCGCGGAGCTGATGGAGGCTCTGGTAATAAAAGTTCAACAGCGTGAGCTTGCGCCGAATGAGGCAGTTCGCGAATTATTAGCGTATAATCGAATTAACTCTTTGAAATCATCGGAGTAGGAACAATGGATAGAACCTCTATTAAAGACCTGAAGACAAAAATCGGTCAGCAGGTCACCCTGAAGGGCTGGCTGCAAACCCTGCGAGATCAAAAAAGCATGCAGTTCTTAATTTTACGCGACCGAACCGGTTTGGTTCAAATCGCGCATTGGAAAAAAGGCAACCCTGAAATGGCGGAAGCGATTTCCACCCTGGGCACCGAATCGGCGCTGACAGTTACTGGAAAAGTTGTCGAGAATGAGGTCGTCAAACTCAGTGGGATCGAGCTCCAACTGGAAAGCCTTGTCATTGAAAACAACGCGGAGCTTCCTCTGCCCTTCGAGCCCTTCTCCGACTCTCTGCCAGATCAAGACTACCGGATGGACTGGCGCTATCTGGACCTCAGACGCGAACGCAATCGCCTCATTTTTGAAATTCAAACCGCCATCGAACAAGCGATGCGCGAGTATTGGCTCCAAAATGGTTTCATCGAGATCCACTCCCCCAAGATTATGGGAGCGCCCAGCGAAAGCGGAGCGGAACTCTTTAAGGTTGATTATTTTGACCGCACTGCCTACCTGGCACAGTCGCCTCAGTTCTTCAAACAAATGGCACAGGCGGCTGGCTTTGAGCGCATTTTCGAGATCGGACCAGTCTTCAGGGCTGACCCCTCTTTCACTTCGCGCCACATGACCGAATTTACCGGCGTCGACTTTGAAATTTCCTGGATCAACAGCCACGAAGATGTAATGGCTTTCACCGAAAAGTGGCTGGCACATGTCTACCAGGCAGTGGACGACCGATTCCACGACGCCATCAAGGAATATTTTGATGTGGATTTACAAGTCCCGGCTGTGCCTTTCCCACGGTTGACTATGGCGGAAGCTTACCAAATTCTTAAGGGGATGGATTACAAACTCCCTCCTGAACGCAAGGGTGATCTTGACCCGGGCGCGGAACGCGCCTTGGGCGATTATGTCAAGAATACTTACGGCAATGACTTTGTATTCGTTAAGGACTGGCCCTTTACGGTGCGCCCCTTCTACCACATGCTCCACGAAGACAACCCCAATCTGACCAAGAGCTTCGACCTTTTGGGTCGCGGTCTTGAGATCACCACCGGAGCGCAGCGTGAACATCATTACGATAAGCTGGTAAAACAAGCTCTCGATAAGGGGCTGACCCTTGAACCAATCCAAAATTATCTGAATTTCTTCCGCTACGGCTGCCCGCCGCACGGAGGACTGGGGCTGGGGTTGAGCCGCCTTTTGATGGTCATGCTTAATCTTCCCAGCATCCGCGATGCCGTTTACCTTTTCAGGGGACCCAATCGATTGGAGCCTTAGGAGCAGCCATGCCATACCTTTACGGTCACAACCTTCGCATCCGCGCATCAGAACGAACTGACATCCCGCTGTTTTTGCGCTGGATTAACGACCCCGACGTTGTCAGCAACCTTGAGACTTACGCGCCAATGGGAATCGAAGAGGAAGAAGCGTGGTTTACTGCCATGAAAAGCCGCCCTATCGACGAGCACAACCTCGTTATCGAAGTTCATCCTGATGGGCAGGATCAGGAATGGGTGGCTATCGGTAACATATCCTTTTTCCCGATCGATCAGATCGCCCGGTCTGTTGAAATCGGGATTATGATCGGTGAAAAGGATTATTGGAATAAAGGTTACGGCACCGAAGCGATGCGCACGATGTACCGCTATGGCTTTGAGGTGCTCAACCTGAACCGCATCTGGCTCAGAGTGTACGATACCAATCCTCGCGCGAAGAGAGCATATGAAAAGGCAGGATTTGTATATGAAGGCACGATGCGCCAGGCGTTTTATAAACATGGACAGTACATTGATGCGCATGTCATGAGCATATTAAAATCAGATTGGATCGAAAGCCGAAAGGACGTTGCACACTGATGACCCCTGGTAAGACCCTTCACAGTTTGCTCTATGGTAATATTCGCCTATTTGCTGGAACGGCATCACTCGATTTAGCTCAAGAGATTGCGGACAATCTTGGGCTGGAGCTTTGCGGTCGTGATGTCATTGAATTCACCAATGAGAATCTGTTTGTCAAGCTGCATGCTTCTGTGCGTGGGCAAGACTGCTATATCATCCAGACCACATCCATGCCCGTGCACCGCAACCTGATGGAGTTGCTCATCATGGCACAGACCCTCAGGCTCGACTCTGCCGGACGCATCACCCTGGTTTTTCCATATATGTGTTACGGTCGCTCAGACCGCAAGGACCAACCGCGCGTCCCAATCACCGCAAAATTGGTGGCGCAAATGATGGAGGTGGCTGGCGCGGACCGCTACATCACCATGGACCTTCACGCTGGGCAAATTCAAGGGTTCTTTGATATCCCTGGGGATGTGCTTTCCGCTTACCACATTCTAAAACCCCACCTGCTTGCAATGCTGCCCAACCTTACCAACCCGGTTCTGCTTACGGCAGATCTTGGTTTTGCCAAGCACGGCAGACGATATGCCCAGGCTCTGAATATTCCATTGGCTTTCATCGAAAAACGCCGCATCGACAATAAAGACCACACTCAGGCTCTAAACCTAATTGGCGATGTGTATGGTCGGGATGTGCTGTTGATTGACGATGAAATTGACACCGGTGGTTCAATTGTCCAGGCTGTGCAAGTGGCAAAGCTCAACGGCGCCAAAGATGTGTACGTAGTATTTATTCATCCTGTTCTCTCCCAAAACGCCTCCGAAAGACTGGCGGCTCTGCCAGTGAAACAATTCATTACTACCAACACCATTCCAATGACAGCTGAGCAGCAAGCCCACTTTGGCGACCGATTGACAGTCATCAGCATTGGACCCCTCTTAGCAGAAGTTATCAAACGGGCGAATGAGGGCACCAGCGTTGGAGCCATGTTCAATGAGTAAATAAAGTGCCTGAACTTCCTGAAGTTGAGACAATCGCGAGAAACTTAAAACGGGGCGCCGGCGGCGCTCCGTCTTTAATTGGGCAGACCATCGCCAGCGCCCGGCTGTTTTGGGTAAGAACGCTTGAAACACCAGACCCGGAAAGCTTTTCGGCGATGCTGGCTGGTCAAACGGTGCACCAGATTGGTCGGAGAGGGAAGTTTTTGATGCTGACCCTTACAGATTCGGTTTTGGTCATCCATCTGCGGATGAGCGGTGATTTGCGTGTTGAGCCTGCAACCAAACCAACCGCGAAACACGACCGCTTGCATCTGAACTTCACCTCACCCTGGCGACTGAGCTTCAACGACACGCGCAAATTCGGCAGGGTTTGGCTATTGCAGGATCCGTCAACATTATTTTCCACCTTGGGACCCGAACCGGATGATCCAACACTCACGCCAGAACGCTTCTTCGCCATGCTACAAACCAAAAGTCGCGCGATTAAACCGCTCTTGATGGATCAGCACTTTTTGGCGGGGCTTGGCAATATTTACACAGACGAAACGCTTTTCAGAGCCGGCATTCACCCACTGCAGCCGAGCGACACGCTCGATCAGCTAACCGCCGCCAACTTGCTTGATGCAATCCGCCTCACTCTCGCCAAAGGCATTGAAAATAA
>LUZV01000150.1 GCA_001603765.1 Anaerolineales bacterium Chloro_02
GGCCAGGCTCGCGTACCTGGCCCCCGGCCCCGAGATGCTCCAAAGGCTCCTGGACCTGCTGGGGATCGCCCCCCAGGAATTCTGGACGGCCTGCCTGTCCGAAAAGTTCCAGCGGCGCGTGTCCCTCATCCGCGTCCGGTCGCTCACTCAAAGGGGCAAGTACCGCAAGCTGGTGGTCGAGGCCTACGCCCGCCTTCACCACTGGATGTCCAAGTACCGCCTCCGCTACCTGGATTTGGAGGATGAGGACCGGGCGGTGAACAGCAATATCGAAGCTTTCCAGAAAAACTTCGATCTGCTGGCCATCCTGGCTTTTCTCAGAAACCTGGACATGCAGGGAATCGAAAGAAAGAAAATCCTGGGAGAAAACTTTACGGCAAAAGAAATGGCCGAAGTGGACAAGAATCTCTACATAAAGGCGATTCCCCTGGACAAGCTCGGCGCACCCCCTCCCATCGACCTCCCCGAACCCCGCCGGGTGGAAGAAAAACTGCTGGCCCTGGCCGACGAAATTTTCCTCAAGTACGAACAGAAGGTGAAAAAGATCCTGCGGTAGACACGCGGGAATGACAACCTTGGGAGCTTGCACATGGATTTACAACCCCCCATACTCGCAGGAGCCGCGCAGTCGGGTGGGTACGACTTAGGGGGCTGTTGCCCAAACGTGGTGCCTTGCAAATGAATGTAATGTGTGCCCACGCGTGGCCCACTTCGCCTCCAGTCCCGGGTTATCCAGTTAATTGTTCACTTCTCCCATGGATGTCTTTTGGGGATCATTCTGTCTTCTCGTGCTATATCAAAGCGTTCCTCGTATGCAAAGATGTCGTTGACAAGGTATTGCCAATGCCGTTGAATCTCGTCAACCTCACTGCCCAGATACGCGTGGCCGTGCTGACCAATATGATTTCCTTGGAGATCTTCCCATAGAGTAATCATCTCCCACGGATGATTACTCCGAAGAATCGCAGCCAATTTCTCAGTGATTTCATACTCGATAGCCAACAGGAGCGCATACACTGTCTTTTTGATCTCATACACAGAGTTTTTCAGACTCCCTGAGTTTGGCAAGTCGTCTACATCTCTGTCAAAAGGCGGATCCAAATGGTTGGTAGAAATGTCAATTGTCCCACAGTGGGAATAGTAAACTAACTCAGACTCCCTCTCCCAGTATTGCGGATATGCTTCATCAATGAGACTGATCACTCTTGTCCCATCTACAAATCGGACCAATTTATCCAAATTCGACCGTTGAAGATGCCCGGAAATACTGTCGATGGCCGAGGGCAATATGCGGCCAGAAGTGATCACCCAACATCTATCGGCATGAGTAGTCCGGCCTGTATACAGGTCAACATATGGTTCCTCAAGGACCATCCTCACTTGGTCCAATATACGTTCAGCAGATTTAGTATCTCCAACGGTTCCGGTGATATCGTTCTTAGAGACGACTGCTGCATGCACGAAGATTTCCTTGAGGCGACTTACTTCACGGAAAATCAGGTCCTTTCCTTTTTCTTTGGCGCCGTGGAACTCATAGACATCGGAGAATCCTATCGCCTTCAGGAGGGGTATTAATACCTGCTGCCTAAGTTCGGACTCAGTCAGCTTTGCTAAGCTGTCAACTTTGTCCTCGTATTTCACGGCTCACCTCGTAATAGCAGTCTCTCACGATGCACTCTGAACCTTATTGAGTCTCTAGGACGACTCCACAGCCTTCGGATTAAGCTGGATAACGGCCGGCATCACCGGCACCGCCGCATGTCGACGGATTGTTGAATTTAGCAGCACCACGTGGGATGTTCCCACAGATTTGCCCCGTGGTTAGAGTCCCTTTATTTCAGTAATCCGAAGATGTGGCTCCATTCTCGCGGGCTCATGATCGAATTCACCGTCCCAAGCCACCTCAAAAACTTGATATCTTGACGAGGAAAAATTAGTAGCCTCGATCTCTAGGTGGTAGCGGACCGCTTCATCTCTTCCAACGAAGCCTTGGAAATTGTGGGGATACCAGAACAGTCTGGGGATGAACTTGTCCTCGGTTTCTGAGATGAATCCAAGATCAAAAATATTCTCTTTCACGATAGTAACAAGGGGTGGCGTTATCTCAGCAGGAGCCCAAACGAACTGAGTTGGTATGGACATGGGAACCGGATAAAATCTCCCATCGGGACCTCGGCGGGTCATGGCTTTCAGCAGTACGCGGCAGTTCTTGGCAGCAGTCCAAGGTCGTCGATTGAGCACTTTGAGATGAAAAAACATTGCCCGAGTGCCAGAGTCACCACTCTCAGCATCAGCAGAGGAAAAAACTGTGGGATGGCCAATTAGGTTGTGAGTCTCAATAGTCAGCTTTGCAGGGGCGAGCCGTGACCGAAGCCAGTCCCCCCAAATAGCCGCCGCCGCAACCAAAAGGGTACCGACAGCAACCAATGCATCGACTATGATACTTGCACCGTGCATATCTCCTCCCCAACTTTAGCATTGTTTCGCTGGTTCCCAAGCTGGAGTTTGGAACCAGCAAACCAGCAAGAACGCAAAGCCGGCAAATCTCGGGAGCAGCTCGCTATTGATGCTTCCCGGATGACTTCGGGCACGTAATTTTTATTTCAAACAGCAGGGGCCACCATTTGCCGGTGACAAACATCCGATCGCCCCTGGCGTCGTAGGCGATGCCGTTCAGGGCTTCCGCGCGGGAGCCCGCCGGCAGATACCCGCGAAGGACGGACATGTCGATCCAGCCCGTTACCCGGCCGGTTTGCGGAGAGATGCGCGCCACCGTATCCTTTTGCCAGATGTTGGCAAATATTTCGCCGTGAATGTATTCCAGCTCGTTTAAAAACATCACCGGCAGACCGCCGGACGTGACTTCGATCTCCCGCTCCTTTGCGAAGGTCTGCGGGTTCAAAACCGCCAGCGTGCTGCTTCCGTTGCTCATGATCAGGTTCTTGCCGTCGGAGGCGATGCCCCACCCCTCGCCCCGGTAGGCGAATTCGCGCTTCACCGCAAAGCTTTCCCTGTCGTAGACAAACCCCTTGCCCGCCCTCCAGGTGAGCTGCACCAGGGTGTCTTTCCAGTCACACAGGCCCTCGCCGAAATAGCGGGCGGGCATGTCGTACTGTTGGACCACCCTGCCCGTTTCCGGTTCGACCCGGCGGATGCCGGACTTGCCGTAGAGCCCGGTGCTCTCGTAGAAAAACCCGTCAAGGTAGAGCAGACCCTGCGTGAAAGCACGGGAATCGTGGGGAAACATCCGGACGACATCGACGCCGCAGGTGGGAATTTTATCTGAGGGGGAGGGAGCGGCCGAATCGGCCCGAGCCTCTCCGGGGACGGGCAAGGGCGTCCGCAAAGCATCGGGGCGGCAAATAAAAACCGCCCCGAACACCAGTACCGCCGCGATCAAGGAAAGCCAGCGCACCCCGCACCTCCGCCCTCGCAACTCACAACCGGCAATCGGCAACTCTATTCTTCTTTTTTCTCGGCGCTGTTTCTTCCGACGCTCTGGTAATGGAACCCCAGTTCCTTCATGGCGGCGGGCCGGTACACGTTGCGCAGGTCAACGAAAACCGGGCCTTTGAGCGCCGCTTTCACCCTCAGGAGGTCCATGGCGCGGTATTCGTTCCATTCGGTCATGAGCACCACGGCGTCCGCCCCTTCGCAGGCTTCGTAGGCGTTCGGACAGTAGGTCACGCCGGTCAGGACCTTTTTGGCCTCATCCATCGCCTGGGGGTCGTG
>LUZV01000151.1 GCA_001603765.1 Anaerolineales bacterium Chloro_02
GCACCAGGGAAGGCTTCACTTTTGAGGAAGAACGCTGCTTCTTCAGGGTCGAGGACAAAATCGAGATAAGCGTTGGACAGTTGAGTCATGATGGGTACCACCTTTCCAGGATGTCGCTGAAGGGAATCGGTCCGGCGCGCAAAAGTTTTGGCTCCTCTTCGAGGCAGTCGATGATAGTTGAGGCTTGTCCACCGGTCAGTTCGCCTCCATCCAGCACCAAATCGACCAGCCCGTCGAGCTGCGCCAGCACGCCAAAAGCATCTCGCGGGTTTTCGTGATCAGAAAGATTGGCGCTGGTGACTGCCAGCGGGCCGGTTTTATCGAGCAGGGCAAGCGCCGTAGGGTGATTGGGCATACGCACCGCCAGCCCAGGGTAGGGCGTAAGATCTGGCGGCAGATTGGTTTTTTTGGGCAGAACTAATGTGAGCGGACCGGGCCAAAAAGCCTCCATGAGCCGTCTGGCGGGATCGGGCAGCGCGGAGGTTACATCCGCGAGCTGCTCGAAACGGCTGATAAGCACGGGGATGGCTTTGGTCGCGGAGCGTCCCTTTGCGGCATAGATCTTTTGCAGAGCTTCGGGCGAACGCGGATCGCAGCCCAACCCATAGAGCGTGTCCGTAGGGAACACCACCAGACCGCCCGCGCGCACGGTTTCGTGCGCCCTTTGGATGGCTGTTGGGTCATAAATTGAAACGAGAAGGGTTTTCATTTTACCTCGATGCGGATCAGACGGTCGCGACCAGCCAGATCTTGCCGAAGTTGGACGTCAGCCAATGGAAACGCTGCTTTTGCCAGCGTGAGCGTTTCCTCGCCCAGCGTTGATTCCGTCTCGAGCAGCGCCAGACCGGGTTTGCTGAGCCGGCTCGGCAAGGAGTTGAGCAGGCGGAGGATCAGACCCAAGCCGTCCGGACCGCCGTCCAGCGCGAGGTTTGGTTCAAAGCCGAGGGTGTTAACCTCGGTCAGTTTGGCGCTGGGGATATAAGGAAGGTTGGCACAGACAAGGTCAAACTTATCGGCTCCTTCAGGCAGCAAATCCGCATGAGAAAACGTAATCTGAGCCTCCACGCGGTGCGCGGCGGCGTTCAGTTGGGCAATCTTCAGCGCCTCCGCGGAAATATCCGTACCACTGACTGTCAAATTGGGTTTGCGCGAAGCGATTGTTACGGCAATACAGCCGGAGCCTGTGCCGACATCCAGCGCGGTTTTTACCTCAGGGTGATGGTCGAGCCAACTTAGGGCTTCTTCCACCAGAAGCTCGGTTTCCGGACGGGGAATGAGCGTGTGATGGGTGACAACAAAATCAAGCCCAAAAAAAGCTTGCGTGCCAGTAAGATAGGGCAGTGGTTCGCCAGCTTCAAGGCGCTGGAATAACCGCTCTATTTGGGAGTTCTGTTCGGGGCTAAGTACAGCTTCAGGGTGCGCCACCACCCAGGTTTTTGGCTTCTGAAGAACGTGTGCCAGTAAAACCAACGCCACCTGACGCGGCTGCTCTGTTGAGCGAAGCGCTGAAGTCAGGCGGCGCAGGGTGGTTTCAGTCATTGGTTTCGAAATTCGCCAGGCGCTCAGCTTCTTCGGCTTGCTGCAGCTCCTCGATGAAGGTGTCTAGCTCGTAGCCGTCCATCACGCCAGCGATGTTGTAAGAAGAAGAGTTCACGCGGTGATCCGTCACACGGGATTGAGGGAAGTTGTAGGTGCGGATCTTCTCTGAGCGTTCGCCGGTGCCGATCTGAGAACGGCGCGCGGCATCCAGCTCGTTTTGTCGTTTCTCATGTTCCATCTCATACAAGCGCGCTTTGAGGACGCTCATCGCGCGAAGTTTGTTCTGAAGCTGCGAACGTTCGTCCTGGCAAGCCACGATGATGCCAGTTGGCTTATGGTGGATGCGCACGGCGGTCATGTTCTTTTGCACGTTCTGACCACCCGCGCCGGCAGATTTGAACACGTCAATTTCGATGTCGGAGTCGGGAATGTCGATCTCGATGTCGTCCACCTCAGCCAAAACTGCCACGGTGACGGTGGAAGTGTGGATACGCCCCTGCGATTCGGTCTCGGGCACGCGCTGGACGCGGTGTACGCCTGACTCAAACTTAAAACGCGAGTAAGCGCCGCGGCCCTTCACAGAGAAGGTCACTTCCTTGAAGCCGCCAATGCCTGTTTCGTTGGAAGATATGATTTCCGTCTTGTAGTGGTGGAGGTCGGCATATTTGAGGTACATGCGCAGCAAATCCGCCACAAAGAGCCCGGCTTCGTCGCCGCCGGTGCCAGCACGGATTTCCACAATGACGTTGCGGTTGTCGCGCGGGTCTTTGGGGATCAGCATGGATTTCAGTTCGGCTTCCAATTCTTCCTGGCGGGATTTCAGCTCGTCCAGCTCCATATGTGCCAAATCGAGCAGTTCACCTTCGGCGTCCTCAATCAGTGTTTCGGTTTCTGTGATTTTGCCGGCGTTGGTGGTGTATTCGCGGGCAAGGTTCACAATCGGCTCAAGGTCCGAGCGTTCTTTCGAAAGCTCAGCTATAAGCTGAAAGTCGGTTCCGGCATCAGCCAGACGGCGGTCAAGCTCCGCAAAGCGGTCGAGGATTGCTTCAAGTTTATCTAACATTATTATTGTCTCTCAATGAATTAGAACTGAGATTATAACACTCCGCCAGCCCCTTTGCACCTGTTGGCAAACCCGCTGCAGAGAAATGGCTATAAACGTTTGGGGAACGTGCCCTAGTCCGTGTATAATAGCACCTGAGATTATCATGCAGCTTTACCTCATCCGCCATGGACAATCCACAAACAACGCCCGCTGGGACTCGCCAGAGGGTGGGCTTTACTCCCGCACGTCTGACCCAACTCTGACTGAAAAAGGGCAGCGTCAAGCCGAAGCATTAGCGGAGTTCCTCACATTCTCAAAACCTGGTGAAGAAGGCTATTGGCGCGACGCTCAAAATCGCCTTGGGTTTGGCATCACCCACCTTTACTGCAGCTTGATGCAGCGCGCCATCCACACCGCTACGATCATTTCTTCAAGACTCGGTTTGCCTTTGTATAGCTTGCTTGAAGCACACGAGGTTGGAGGGGTCTTTGTGGAGACAGTTATCAACGATGTGATCGAAATCAGCCAGGAATATGGCGTCACCCCTGAATTCTTAACGCGCCATTATCCCGGCCTTCTGCTTTCCAAACCGATCCCGGAAAACGGCTGGTGGAGGGGTGGACGTGAAGACGATAGCTTGCCCCTCAAGCGCGCTCATGAGGTGCTCAACTATCTCAAGGAGCGTCATTACGGCTCTGAGGACAGGGTTGCTCTGGTAACGCACGGCGGTTTCTACAATTATCTGGTGCGAGCCATGCTTCAGATTGCCCCGCACGAACCCGACAATCGCAAGTTGAATTTTCGCCTGATTTATAACAATTGCGCTCTCAGCCGGTTTGATTTTGTTGGCGACCGGATCTGGATGGTCTATCACAATCGCACAGATTTCTTGCCAGACGAGCTCGTCACCTCTTGAGGCTGCCAGAGGTGGTATTGCATGGATGACCCCGACCCTTGTTTGCGTGAAAAACCAGCCCTAACAAAAAAATATTACCTGGAATATTTCGAAAAGCGCTTGCCCTGCCGCAAGCGGCTTAACCATCTTTTGGTAAAATTTGACTCAGAACCCTGTTGGGCAGAAAGTTGTTAAATGAGCATTTACGGAAATATCATCATCATTTTCATTCTTTTCATGTTGAACGCTGTCTTTGCCATGTACGAAATCGCCATGGTCTCGTCAAAAAAGACTCGCCTGGTGGCTCGCGCTGACGCTGGCTTAAAAGGCGCGGCAGACGGCTTGGAGCTCCTGCAGGATCCGGATCAGCAATATCTCTCTGCCATTCAGATCATGATCACCATGATTGACACGCTCGCCGGCGGCATCGGCGGCGCGGCTCTTTCAGCCCCCTTAGCTGGCGTACTTAAGCGTGTTGCTTTCCTGGCGCCTGTCGCCGACACGCTCTCGCTGGTTCTGGTGGTGGTTACCATCACGTACTTCTCGATTGTTATCGGCGAGCTTATCCCAAAGCGCGTCGCGGTCAGCAAACCGGAAGATGTGGTTACGAGGCTCTCGCCAATGATCAAAGGCTTGTCTCGCGTTTTGCGCCCACTGACAAAACTCCTGAGCGCTTCCACTAACCTGGGTATCAAGATTTTCAATATTGACGTTACCAAAGAGCCAGCCATTACGGAAGAAGAACTGAAAGGCTACATTGAGGAAGGGCGGCAAACCGGCGTCTTTGACGAGGCGGAACAGACCATGGTGGACGGTGTCTTTCGGTTTAGTGATCGCCGTGTGGACGCCATCATGACCCCACATACTGAGCTGGATTGGATCAACCTGGATGATGACCGCGAAACGATCGTGAAAGAGTTGATGAAAAGCAGTTTTTCCCGTTTGCCAGTGGCGCATGGCGACCTTGACCGCGCGATGGGGATTGTGAGCAGTAAAGACCTGCTGGGCGTTGATATTCACGATCCAAAATTTAATCTTGAGGACTATATCCGCGAGCCGCTCTTTTTTCCTGGCAACATGGAAGCGGTAAAGGCGTTTGAGCAGTTCCGCGAAACAGGCATCCATCACGCGCTTGTGCTCGACGAGTATGGCGGGGTTGAAGGCTTTGTGACGCTCTACGATGTGCTTGAATCGATTGTCGGCGACATTCCACTGGATGAATATGACACCGAACAAGACGTCGTTCAGAGGTCAGACGGTACCTGGCTGGTGGATGGATTGATCCCGATTGATGAGTTGAAAGAGATCATGCGCGTGGACGAACTGCCAGAAGAAGATAAAGCGGGCTTCCAAACCCTGAGTGGATTTGTGATGAATCAGTTAGGGCGCATCCCAAAGACCGGGCAGGTTTTTGATTGGGATCACTGGCGCTTTGAGGTCGTGGATATGGACGGTCATAGGGTGGACAGAGTGTTGGTGACGGACCTCAGTGCTCAGGACAATCCGGCTGTAGAGATTTGAAATCAGGGGCGCCAGCGCGTGAAAATGGCATGAGAGAGCACATGCCCCGCGCTTTCTTCCACTGTTACCAGCTCACCTGAGGTGAACTCGCCTTTCTTGCCGACAATTTGCTCCATGGCTTGCCTTGTAATCACTGCTGAGGCAGTGATGGCGTAAGCAGTCATGATCACAAACCCAGCGTCTTTCGCAACCAGGGAACGGCTGGCTTCGATCAACTCTGGCATCCGCTTGAAAAAGTCCCAGACTTCGCCGCTTGATCCGCGCCCAAACTTGGGCGGATCCATAATGATCCCCTGGTAGGTGTTCCCGCGCCGCGCCTCACGCTTGATGAATTTAAGAGCGTCCTCCGCGATCCAGCGCACGGGCTTGTCGGACAGCCCCGAGAGCTTCATGTTCAAACTTGCCCAGCTAAGGGCATGTTTGGACGAATCCACATGCGTGACCTCAGCGCCAGCTGCTGCCGCCGCCACGGTTGCCAAACCGGTGTAGCCGAAAAGATTGAGAACCTTGAAAGGTTTTCGGCTTTCAAGGATGCGTTCACTCATCCAATCCCAATGCGCGGCTTGCTCGGGGAAAACGCCCACATGACGAGAACTCGAAAGCTGAGCCTGGAAGCGCAGCTTACCATACGAAAGCTGCCAGCTCTTTTCCATCGGGTTCAGGAGAGTCCATTTTCCGCCATATTCCTGCTGCTCTTCAACGAGAACCGCGTTAGCCTTTTTCCACTCGCTGGAAGGCAGGGTTTTGGGCCAGATAGCCTGCGGACGGGGTCGGATCAGTACGTAGGGTCCGAACCGTTCCAGAGTCTTTCCTTCACCGCTGTCAAGCAGTTGATAATCCTTCCAGTTAGGAGATGTTTCGAGGATTAGAGGAGATAATAAGTCTTTTTTCATGTTAGTCCAACGCTTTAGAGGAATGTATGCACCAGAAAACTGATGATCAGGGAAACGGTAGTAGAAATTGCCAGGGAATCGAACGCGATTTGCGGCAGGCGATGCTGACGGGGATTATAGTGGCGCTTAAGCAGAGTTAAAACTGCCGCGAGGAGCATAATTGACAAAAGCACCCAGGCGGGAATCGCTTTTAGATCGAAAAAGAGCATGTAAGCCGCGCCTGAGGCAAACACAAGCAAAATCACCAGCATCGTTTTACTGAGGAGGTGAGCCGCGCCTTCGGCGGTGAGAGACGCGAATAGAATCCCGACTGCCAACAGAAAGATCGCCAGGAGGATGGCGATGAAGTTAAGTTTGCCGGCACTGGCAAGAAAACCCGCCAGCCCAAATAGCACTGATAACACAGGTTGATATTTGTCCAGACGCATGAGCGCCGAATTCCCAAGCCTCAGATTATGGTGGGAGAGAGAAACTGCCACTAAAATGCCCAAAACGCACACAGCCGCGTTGAGAAACCCAAGCAGTACGGCAAAAATCAGCGCGAGCAGCGCTGAGAGAAATGCAAGCATCCGGGCAGAACGCATCGTTACATCGCCGGAAGCGATGGGGTTTTGTGGGGCTCGATCGGGATTTGCCGCCGCGTATGGAGCGGTTTCAATCTGCTTGTAAAGCACAGCGAATGAATAGAGCAAAAAATTGCTCAGAAGCGCAAGCCCCAGGCGCCAGGTAAAACTTTCACTGCCGAACGCGCCGCCCAGGAGCGTGACCGCCATGAGCGCCGGCAAGAATTGAAAACGCTCCGCAAGATTGTAGATTGATCTGAGGATCTTCATAGTTTGATAAAGTATACCAAATACACAATAGTGAGTCTTTCCACTTTTTTGCCACGAATTTTCACCA
>LUZV01000152.1 GCA_001603765.1 Anaerolineales bacterium Chloro_02
AAAATAATACTAAGCAATAATAAGATACAAAAAATGGTTATTATTAATATGCAGACATTTCTCCATCCCTGATGTTCATTGCAAAAGGAATTATTAAACAACAATAAATTATATACGAATATTGCAGCAATGCATATCAAAACAATTAAATTGAAAATGCCAACTGAGTTTCTAATAAGCCACAAAAAGCCCTCAGATTCAGGTATAGCATTTCGAGGAATATATGTACCGAAAAAATAGATATAGATCAAAGCATGAAAAAAAGATAACAAAAGCGCTTCTTGAATGATTATCAGAAATTTGCGTGTTTTTCTTGCAATTTGCCCGTCAGTTTCAGATTTAGGCTTATCAAGGGCAAACTGGAATATAATTGCCTGAAGAAATCCCATCAGAATACCAATACTACTAAAGAAGGTTTCATACATCGTCTGATTAAAGAGATTCGGGGGACCATTGGGCTCCATATTTTTCCTCCTGAATTTTTAGCACCTTCAATAAGCATAATAATTGTACTATTATTTCTACCAAAACTATTCTCAAACGCGTTAAACCACCATAATTACCAATTTGACATCCGCTTGGTTCCGCTTATAATTCAATAACTGAATTATATGGAACAGCAGCTGACAGAACAGGAAAACATACGGGCGTTGGAGATGCTTACCCACATCGAAGCGAACCCCGATATCACTCAGGTATCCCTTGCCGATGAGCTCGGCGTTGCCGTTGGCACCATCAACTGGTATCTTAAGCGGCTGATCTCCAAAGGCTATGTTAAGGTGAAGCGCGCCCAGCGCAAGAAACTGCGCTACATCATCACGCCCGAAGGCATCGCTCTGCGCGCCAACCTCACCGTCGACTATATCAAAACCTCATTCGACCTCTACCGCCGCGTGCGGGAGCGCAGCCTTCGCTGCCTGGAACAGCTAAAAGCGGCTGGCTATAATGAGGTGTATATCCTGGGCGAAGGCGAAATCGCGGAGGTTATTGGGCTCACTTGTCTTGAGCATAACGTTGCGCTAACTCAGGCGGAAACCGCGCCTAAAATTAGTATTGACGGTCTAAAACTTGCACTGATCTTACCTGAAGGTGTGCCAAACCCCACGCCTTCATCTTTTACCCAACATGGAGGCGAAAATGGATAGGGATTTAAACCTTGCCGCAAAACGCGTATGTGTCACCGGAGGCGCAGGCTTTTTGGGCACGCACCTCATTCGCAAGCTTAAAGAACATGGAGCGCGCGATATTTTCGTGCCACAATACCCTGAATATGACCTGGTGCGTGAAGCGGATATCATCCGCATGATCGATACTGCCAAGCCGGATATTATCATCCACCTTGCAGCCAAAGTCGGCGGCATTGGCGCTAACCGCGAAAAGCCCGGTGAGTTTTTCTATGACAATCTGATGATGGGCGTTCAGCTCATCCACCAATCCTGGCTGAAGGGAGTTGAGAAGTTTGTGGCGATTGGGACGATCTGCGCCTATCCAAAATACACCCCTATTCCATTTAAAGAGGAAGACCTTTGGAACGGATATCCCGAAGAGACGAACGCGCCATACGGCCTGGCAAAGAAGATGCTGCTGGTGCAGTCGCAGTCTTACCGCGAACAGTATGGATACAACTCCATATTTCTGCTGCCGGTCAACCTCTACGGTCCGGGCGACAACTTTAACCCCGCCAGTTCGCATGTTATCCCGGCGCTGATCCGAAAATGCCTTGAGGCTAAAGAACAGAATGCCTCCGAGATCGTTGCCTGGGGCGACGGCAGCCCAACCCGGGAATTTATCTACGTGGAAGACGCCGCGGAAGGCATCACCCTGGCAACCCAAAAGTACAACAGCTCTGAACCGGTTAACATTGGCTCAAGTTTCGAGATCTCCATCCGCGATCTGACTGAAACTATTGCCCGGCTGACTGGGTTTGAAGGCGTAATCCGCTGGGATACGTCCAAACCCAACGGTCAGCCGCGCCGTAAGCTCGATACCAAGCGGGCACGTGAGGCGTTTGGGTTTGAAGCCAAAACGGACTTCGAAGATGGGCTTAAACGTACCATCGACTGGTATGCCCACGAGAGGGCGCATGGCAGAGGCTAATCCGACGGCTGCTCAGGTGGTGACCCTCAAGCCTGCCAAAGGCTGGCTGGGGATTGACCTTAAAGAGCTCTGGCGCTACCGCGAGCTGATTTACTTTTTAACCTGGCGCGATATTAAGGTGCGCTATAAACAGGCTGTGCTCGGTGTAGCCTGGTCGGTCTTGCAGCCGGTTCTGACCACTGCCATCACGACTGTGGTGTTTGGCGTGCTGCTCAAAGTGGACTCGGACGGCTTGCCTTACCCGGTGTTTGCCCTTTCGGCTTTGCTGCCGTGGCATCTCTTTCAGCTTTCACTGCAGAAAAGTAGCGTCAGCCTGGTTGGCAACTCCAACTTAATAACTAAAGTGTATTTTCCGCGAGTTATCATCCCGATCAGTTCCGTTCTGGCGGCGCTGGTGGATTTTGGCATCTCGCTAGTTTTGCTTTTTATCTCCATAGCTGTCTACAAACTGCCGCTAACTTGGAATGTGCTGTGGGTTTTCCCGCTGACCTTGCTGACCGTGCTCGCGGCGCTGGCGGTTGGACAGTGGCTTTCGGCGCTTAATGTGCAGTACCGGGATGTGCAGCAGATGGTGCCTTTTCTGATCCAGATATGGATGTACGCCACGCCGATCGTATACCCCATCACTACCATCCCCGAAGGCACGTTCCGCTATCTTTACAGCCTTAACCCGATGGTCGGGGTTGTGCAGGGCTTCAGATGGGCATTCTTTGGCGGCACACCGCCGGATATGACCCTCGCGATTTCATCTTTGGCGGTGCTGGTACTGCTCATTACGGGCTTGTTCTTCTTCCGGCGCATGGAAAAAACTTTCGCGGATGTGGTGTGATGATGGACAACGAGTATTCCATTTTTGTGCGCGGGATTGGCAAACGTTATAATATCGGCGCTGCCCAGCAGCGCAGCGATACCCTTCGGGACCTGATAACCGCTCAGGCGGAGCGCATCGGCAGCACTCTGCGCGGAAAGCGCCAAAAAGCTAATAATCTCAATCAAATCTGGGCGCTGCGCGATGTCAGCTTTGACGTCAAACGCGGGCAGGCGCTGGGCATTATCGGACGCAACGGCGCCGGCAAAAGCACGCTGTTAAAAGTGCTCTCGCGCGTAACTGATCCCACAGAAGGGTACGGCGAACTGCGCGGGCGTGTTGGCTCGCTGCTCGAGGTTGGCACGGGTTTTCACCCTGAGCTGACCGGACGCGAGAATATCTTCCTCAACGGCGCTATTCTCGGCATGCACAAAAAAGAG
The DNA here is from genome assembly GCA_001603765.1 of Anaerolineales bacterium Chloro_02. Classification (GTDB taxonomy): domain Bacteria; phylum Chloroflexota; class Anaerolineae; order Anaerolineales; family Anaerolineaceae; genus Mesolinea. The sequence goes on from LUZV01000152.1 coordinate 3,346, forward strand.
ATCGAAGCCCGGTTTGACGAAATTGTGGCGTTTTCGGAAGTGGAAAAATTCATCGACACGCCTGTGAAGCGCTATTCTTCAGGCATGTATCTGCGCCTGGCGTTTGCCGTGGCAGCCCATTTGGAACCCGAAATCCTGGTGGTGGACGAAGTGCTGGCGGTTGGCGACGCTGACTTTCAGCGCAAGTGCCTGGGCAAAATGGGAGATGTCGCCAACTCGGGGCGCACGGTTTTGTTCGTCAGCCACAATATGTCAGCCATATTGCGCCTCACCCAGGACTCTATCGTGCTCGATAAAGGGAAGGTGCTCCTGCGTGCCCCTTCAAATGAAGCGGTAGACTTCTACCTCAACCGCGGACTCTCCAAACTAGGGGAGCGTTTTTGGGAGGAAGATGAAGTGCCGGAATCCAGCGCGCCATTCCGCCCGCTGGCAATTCGCATCCTCGATAAGCAAGGTCAGGTTTCAGATTCTGTGCGCAGTGTGGACCCGATCCGCGTTGAAATTGACTACGAACTCACGGAAGATATCACCGGCTTGCGGGTTGGCTTCTACCTGTTCACCACTCGCGGCGAGCCTGTCTTCACCAGTTTTGATATCGATTCGGAAGAACTTTTTAAAGCATACACCGCGCGCCCCAAGGGCGTTTACACCAGCCGCTGCACCTTTCCTCCGGACACGCTCAATGAGGGGCGCTTTTTGCTGGGGATTAACGCCAGCTCATACGGCATCAGGCGCTACTTTCAGGACGATCAGGCGCTTTCGTTTTCGGTGGATGCCTCCGGCGCGCCTGGCACCCATTGGCCAGAGTCCCGCCCGGGCCCTGTGCGCCCCGCGTTAAACTGGGAGATTGACGAAAAAGGACGCGTATGATGAAAAACCGCCTGAAAGAATTATTTGGAAAACTGCCCTTCGCGGCGGAAGCCTATTGGACGCTTGAAGGTTCAAAAAAACCGTGGAATGCACATTATCACCTTGCCGGATTGAAGGATGTGCTCCCACAGGCAGTCGCGGATGTGAAGCAATTCGGGCTAAAGGCTGACTCTCCGAAAAAGGTCTGTATCTTTGCTACCTTGCACTATTGGATTGAACAGGCAGGGTTAGTGGCGCTGGCGCTAATCGGGCAGGGGCATCAGGTGGAACTGGCATATCTGCCCTACGCCGAATGGGACAAGCCGATCTCCGATTTTGATTTGCGCAAGCAGCATCTTTACAGTCAGCAGATCCTCAAGCCCGCGGGTGAGGTGATGAGCATCACGCCGTTGTTGGATTCTGACTCCCTTAAGGCGAATCTTTCGGATTATCCCATCGAGCTGGCAGAAATCGCGCGCCAGGTTTCGGATTACGACACACAATACACCTTGCAGGTGGAAGAAACAGACTGCAATTCTGCTCTTTACCAGCTGCGCTTGGCGCGCAACAGTCAGGCGGCAATGGCGCTCTTCGACTGGCTGGTCGCCAAACAGCCCGATGTGCTGATCCTGCCGAACGGCACCATCCTTGAAATGGGCGTGGCGTATCAGATCGCGCGCTTGCTCGGCATCCGCACTGTTACCTTCGAATTTGCCGACCAACGCGAACGCATCTGGCTGGCGCAAGATGATGAGATCATGAG
>LUZV01000153.1 GCA_001603765.1 Anaerolineales bacterium Chloro_02
GCCGGATCAATCCAGTTGTTCGGGTCAGTTTGCCCGCGAAGCCTGCCGTCCCGGATCATTCCGCGCATACAGGCTTCATGCTCCTGAGCATTTAATCGATTCTGGAAGGACAGAAAACCGACGATTTCAGACATTTCGGTTCACTCTCTCCGGTCCGGTCAACTTGGTTTTGACCTTATTTAAATACCAAAGGATTTGTTCCCGAATTTTTGGGTTTCCTGGCCAGAGAAAGAACGCTTGGACAATCATGGCGATCCCTTTCAAACCGATAAAATGTCGGCTTTCGCGAAGGATTTGGTTAGCCAACGCGTGTTTGTGAAGGGAATCAAATTCGCGAATATTCTCGCGCGATAGCCACTCGCGGGTCTTCCTGAGCACCTCCCTTTGCGCCTGAAACACAAAATCCCTTGGCCTTGCCATTAGCCCCGTGCGATTTTCTCCCCGCCGTTGCATAACAAGCGGGGTCGAAATCGCGCGCATCCGCACCCCTGCGGCTGCCAGCTGCATAAACAAATACCAATCCTCACCGATCCATGGCGTTTCTGGATACACATACCGGCCCACGAGTTCCCTGCGGATCATGATTGTTGTGTTAGGTATCTTGTTGCTTTCCAAATACAAAAGTCTGAAAACATCATTTGGGTCCGAAGGGAACACACCATTTTCCAGGATACCAGGAAACAGGTTAACCGGCTTCAATTGATCATCAACCCACTGGATGCTTGAAAAAACCAGCATCACCTCCGGTTCACGGAAAAAAACTTCGAGCTCAGATTCCAAACGGTGCGGATCAGCCAGGTCGTCATCGTCCATAATTGCCACGAAATTCCCCTTAGCCAGAGCGATGCCTAAGTTCCTTGCCGCGCCAGGTCCAATATTTTTATCCGACCGGATGGAGCGAATCCGCGGATCACTTTCCGTCAGACCCCGGATGACCTCAGGGGTAACATCCTGAGACGCGTCGTCCACGATAACAATCTCAAAATTCTGGTAAGTCTGATCCAAAATCGACCTGACCGCCTGAGGGAGAAGATCCTGGCGGTTATGGGTTGCAATAACAACTGAGACTAACGGTTTTTGCATCAGTTTCCCTTCAAGTTCGTCAGTTTTTCTGCCAAATCCCGATAAAACCCATCCGCCGTCATGTGTTTCAGCCACAAATACCGACAAGTTGCCTGCAAAGTCGCGAAGTCTTCCTGCGTAAGTTTAGAGTGAAAATCCAACAAAATCTCCGCCGCGCGCGGCAAGTCGTTCATGTCTATCCAGGGAAAAGCAGCGCGATAATCAATCTCATCCTGGAATGGCAGCAGGCAGTCGCTGTCGATAAAAATCGGAATGCGTCCAAGTGAGAGGGTTTCATAGAAACGAACTGAGTAATTCCCTCCACCGCGCATACACAAAGTGTAGTCCGAATCCAAAATATTATTCACAAAATCGAGTTTTTCCAGGCTGTGAGTGCTTAGCTGGCTCGCTTTCCCCGCCTGATACTGCCGCCGGGCCAGGTAATTAGTCTGGATGCCAGGGCGCTCAAATGCCTTTAGCACTCTCGCCCTGAACGAGGTCGTCTCAAAAGGCGGCGGTTCCCAATTCGAGAAACCGAGCCGATATTCCAGGCTTCTTTTTGCCCTTCTCAGCGAACGCCAGGCTGTTTGCAGGCTGTTCGTGCGAGCCTGACCGCAAAACCCAACCACTGGCATGGCTTGCTTCTCGCGCAGCCGCAACTGCCCGCCGCAGTATTCATTGACGTAATCCCTAAGGAACGTCGGGCTGGCGGAATGGTAGCGATAGCCAGGGTCCGAGCGGTAACCGGCGGATTCGAAAAGGATCACATCCTCAAACGGCATCCTCGCGGGGAAGTCGCCGCCGCTAAATACCACTATCAGCTTGCCCGAGTCTTTTGCCGCTCTCACTTCAGCCTCAGCCTCAGCAACCCTTTTCTGTTTGACGTAGTACGGCCATTGATACGTCAGTAAACACACATCCGCCTCGCCGATATCCGCCTCATACTCAAACAAATCCACCCACTGCCCATACACCTCGCGCCGTTCATCCATGCTTCGGTCGTTCCAGGCAGCTTTGGCAGGCGTATTAACCTGATAGCGGTGCTCCGCGCGGTAGTGCTCAAGGTTCGAAAAGAACTTAATCATTCTGTGACTTTCCTCCGCGAACGTCTTCCCAGATCGCCAGACTCAGGAAAATCCACAACCCCCAGGCGCGGTCCTGCCTCCCACTGAGGTGGTCCTCAAAGTCCGCGCGCATCGCCTCACGGTTAATCTCCAACCCCATCAACGCGTCCCTGCTGAGCACGTAATCCTCAAATAAACCGCGCAGTGGTCCTCTGAGCCAGCTGCCCATTGGCACTCCAAAGCCGAGCTTGCCAGCGGACGGCGAGGCGACATACTCTTTCAGCAGCGCTCTGAGCGGCAGCTTTCCAACTTCCCGCTCAATATCCAGGCACGAGCGCCAGTCCAACCCCGAGGCAAATTGGATCATGGTTTCATCCAAAAACGGTGAGGCAACCTGAATTCCAGCCGCGTTCGAAGCCATGCGCACCTTGGTCTGACCAGCCTGGAAGTGCCCGGAGAATTCATTCCAGCGCGTCCAATAAGCCGTTTCGTCCTGAGATGATCCATCAAAGTCGTAAAGATCAAAGTCCTCAGGCAAGGCAGGCAAAGTCGGAAAAATCCGCTTCAGATGAGCTTCAAAATTATGCTCATGCGCCGAACGGTACCACTCGCCAATCGTGTCAAAATAGCGGGGGTTCCATTCATAAGGGCGCCGCAACAGCCACCAGCGCAGTTTGCGCTGCCATTTCGGCAGCCGGAAAAGCGGCGCCAGACGAATCACTCTCGACATCCGGCTGGCATATCCCCAAAAGAGTTCATCCGCGCCATCCCCCGAAAGGATAACATCCGCGTGCTTCTTAGCCTCCCGGCACACAAGATAAGTAGGGATGATGGAATAATCTCCAGGCGGCTCATCACAATACGGCATCAGTTCAAAAATAAGCGCCGGCAGCCGGCTTGCGTCCAGGCTTACGATGTGGTGCTCCAGCCCGATTTCCCGCGCGTACACTGCAGCCTGATCCGTTTCATCTGTCCGCGCGTCTTGTGTTGAGAACGTAAACGCCTTGAGAGGCTCAGCAGCCAGCGCTTGCGCCGCCGCGGCAATCAGCGGTGAATCAATCCCCCCGGAAAGAAAAACCGCCGGCAGGCGGGTGAAGGTCAGGCATTCTCTAATACTCTGAGACAGAATGTGCCGTACATAAGCGATTTGGTCAGAAGGGGCAAGATGCGAATGGCCTTCGGTAATACTCGATAATTTACCATTCCTGAAAGATAATAGCTCCCCAATACGCGCGGTTTTAGCTTGGTCATATAAATAACCGAATCGCAGGAAGAAGACAACATCATCAAAACTCATCTGGAGCTTAACCTATTCTAAGTCTTCAAATTTCTTTAGAAGCAGTTTTATTCTATCTTTCAATAAGTGCATTGCCCGATATGAATATCGGGGAGCGTTT
>LUZV01000154.1 GCA_001603765.1 Anaerolineales bacterium Chloro_02
TCTCAGGGTCGTTCACGACCACAAAATGCCAGGGTTTCAAGTTCAAAGCCGATAGCGCTGCCATCGCGGCTTCAAGCAGCAATTGGATCTGCTCATCCCGTACCACTTCAGGGGTAAAACGGCGGATGCTGCGGCGGCTAAAAATAAAATTCAAATCCGTCATCATTCCTCAAAAACTCACCAAGAGGGCTCCAAGAGTGTATGGGACCTCAAGCATCGGCAAATGACCCACACCAGGTAGGCAAATTTTTCGCCCAAATGGTGTTTGGGCTGCAGTTTCAAGAGCGATATCAACCGGCAGGATCTGATCGTTCCCACCAGCGATCGCCAAAATTGGACAGGTTAAAGATTTCACGACAGGCAGGCGATTTGGACGGTTGGCAATCGCGCGTTGGACGTTGGCAAACCCTTCCTCGGAAGAATTCAAAACAACCTCGCACATGTGCTCATCTGGCTGAGCAAACTCGCCATCAGGCATCATGCGCTGGATCAGGGTGTTCGCGATGCTCTTCGTGCCCTCCAAAAGCGCGCGCTTGGCTTCCTCAAGCCGGTTCGCCCGCTTCTCGGGGGTGTCAGCACGGGCGTTGCTGGTAACCATCGCCAGCCCATCCAACCGTTCGGGCGAGGCCTCCGCCAAAGCGAGCGCGATGTACCCACCCATGGAGTGTCCCGCAAGGGAAAACCTTGAGTGCCCCAAATGGTCGGCTAAGTTCAAGATATCCGCGGCAAACTGTTCCAGGCTGGCGTCAGCTTTCCCGAGATTTGTTTGTCCATGACCGCGCAAATCTGGCATGATGAACTGCGCCTGGTCGGCATAGTAATCCGCCATCTCCAGCCAAATACTGTGGTCCAGCGCAAGCCCGTGCAGAAGATAAAGCGGATGCCCCTTACCCCGGATTTCATAATTCATTTCCAAATCACTTATACGCGCGATCATTCAAACTCCAATTTCGCAATTTCTCTTCGCCCAAAGGCGAAAGCGTCATCCGCTGTACGCACCAGCCCAATCACTTGCTGTTCGCGGATAGCCTCGAGGAGATAGCCTAACTTCGCGCCAGGTTGAATGCCGAGTTCGCGTATCAGAAGATTTCCGTCAACAAGCCGAGGAGGGTCAACAACCTCAGTTTGCTGTGTAAACCAGGTATTAAATACCTGCCGAAGGACGTCAATATTGAAAACACTTTTTGATCGATTAGTTACAAGATCTATCATCGCCAGCAAAGCGCCATCCAGCCCAAAAGAGGAAAATTCGCGGAAAAACCGATAGTAATCCAGCTTTTCGGGTTTAGACTTTGAAAGCCGCGCCAGCCGGATAAAACTGCCCGAGACTGCGCGGAGATAGGTCGTTTCCTTTTGTCCAAGCAGAAAAACCTGTGTGAGCTGTTCGGCAAAAAGAGCGGGAACTAAGTCGCTGAGATTATTGGCAGGAGAATCAAACACGGGGTGAATCTGGAGCATCAGCGCGCAAAGTATCAATAGACGCTCGCGCGTCCGCCCGCCCTGCAAACTCACCTGAAGCATCCGCCGGTATGCGTCCAATTGCGCTTGATCCGCGATAATTTGGCTGAGCAGTTCATCTGGCTGATCATTCGCGCGAATGCCCGCCAAAACACACTTTAATGCGCGCATAAAAGCCAGGAGAGGTGGCTCAGAAAGCATCGGCTCAACAGGATCAACGCCGAACGCCAAAAGCCGGAACTGGTCCAAAACGCCGAAATCCATCATCAATCTTGCTGTCTCATCAAAACCTTCAATTCCAAGGCATTTAAACAGCTCGCCCCGGATCCTCTCCCCCGAAACCAAACCCAACTTCTTTATGGCTACGCGCATCGCTGTCAAAATTTCGCTGCTATACTTCAACCCGTAACTGCTGATCAGGCGCACGCCCCTCAACACCCGCAGAGGGTCGTTTGTCAGCGATTCCGGTCCGCACAACCTCAACTGCCCGGCTGACAAATCTGCCTGACCATTCAATGGGTCTATCAGTTTTTCCATCTGATCCAGATCAATCGCGATCGCGTTGATTGTAAAATCGCGCTGACGCAAATCTTCTTCCAGGTTTTGACCGATGAAAGAGGTAAAGTCCAGGATGAGCTGATTCTGTTTGCCCTGGCGGAGGATTACCCGTGCCGAATGGCGGACGTCATCGAGGACGTAAATTGAGCCATTTAAACGCCTGCTAACCGATTTGGCAAGTTGGATCGATCCTTCTGCCAGAACGAAATCGAGGTCTTTTACGGGGCGCCCCAATAGCAAATCCCGTACCGCGCCGCCTACAAGGTAAACCGGCGAGCCAGACGCGCACTCCCGCACCGACGCGAGCAGCCGCGTTAAGTCCTCATCCAGACGGAGGTTCATACTTATCCAGGTCGACCGTTGCCACGAACGGCAGGTTTCGGTAATACTCGTCCATATCGAGCCCGTAGCCAAAGACAAACTCATTCTGAATCTTAAAACCGCAGTAGCGGATCGGCACATCCACTTCACGGCGCTCGTATTTGTCGAGCAGGGTGCAGATGTAGATCGAAGCGGGTTCTCTCGTTTTCAGCAAATCAATCACCGAGGAAAGCGTGTGCCCGCTGTCAATAATATCTTCAACAATGATGACATGCTTTCCAAAAATTGTTGTGTTCAGATCCAAGGTGATCCGCACATCCCCTTGCGAGGCGCGCGCCCCAGCGCCGTAAGACGAAACCGCCATAAATTCAATCGCCAGAGGAATGTTAATATGGCGAATCAGATCGGTCAGGAACATAACGCCGCCGCGCAGGATGCAAATCACCAACAATTCCTCACCCGCATAATCGCGATTGATCTCAGCGGCGAGTTCCCGTATCCGTGCCTGAAGCTCGGCTTCGGGTATCAAAATCTTATCAAGGAATGCCTGATAGGGCTTAACCATGAAAATCTACTCCTTTGGAACAGAGTGGCAGTGCCGACAGCGGGCTTCATACATTTCAGAAGCGCCCACGACCACAATCGGCTCATCGTAACGAGCTGGCTTTCCGCCGACCAAGCGCTGGGTGCGGGTTGCTGGTTCCCCACAGACCACACAGATCGCTGTCAATTTGTCAACTTTATCTGCCCGGGCAATCATCGCGGGCATACAACCAAAAGGCTCCCCGCGAAAATCGGTATCCAAGCCGGTTACAATCACCCTCAAACCCCGGTCAGCCAATTGATTCGCGACGTCCACAATCTTGGAATCAAAAAACTGTGCCTCATCCACACCGACTACCGTCACGTGTGGATCGAGCTTTTCAAGCAGCTCGTCAGAGCTGCTCACAGGCACAGCCTCGTAATCCATTCCGGAATGAGACTTGACCTTAAAAAAGGCATAGCGATCATCGATCACAGGTTTGAAAACCTGGACCCTTTGTTTAGCGATCGTTGCCCGTCTGAGGCGGCGTATTAGCTCCTCAGTTTTCCCACAAAACATAGAACCGGTTATGACTTCTACGACTCCGGCAGGTTGTGACATTGTGCCTCCTGAAACAGGAAATAATAACGAAGGGAAGTATAAAGCTTTTACCGTCTGCTGGCAACGCGGAGAATAAAAAAAAGGCAGGTTTCGCAACCTGCCTGATTCTTGAATTGTTTGGTTTAGATTTCGATTTCCTGAGCGGCAGCCGGGAGTTGATAGCCCATCTGGCGCAAAGATTTCTTGAGATCAATCAGAGATTTCCGACCGAAGCCCTCAATATCGAGGAGAGCCTTCTCACCGCCTTCGAGTTTGCTGAGAACGTCGCCAACGGTAACAATTTCTGCGCGGTTAAGCGCGGCTACGGCTTTGGCGCCCAGCCCAAGCTCTGAAAGCAAGCGGCTTGGAGAGGTCTTTGCCTGCGCGGCTGATTTCTGTTCCGCGACGTAGTCTTGCCGGACCTGCAGTCGCTTATAGAAGCGATCCACCTGACCTTCGCGGTCGAGGATGCGGGCTTGCTGACCAGTGTAGAAGGGATGGCAGTTTGAGCAAACTTCAGTTCGGATTTCAGGGACGGTTGAACCCGTGGTCCACTCAGAACCGCAAGAAGCGCAAGAGACCTTGGCGTTTGGATAATATTTAGGTTGAATCTTAGTTTTCATGCTTAGTTATTGCCTTTCGCTGAGTCCACTCGCTCATCCACGACATGAACACGCTTGCGTCCGCCGGCTAATGTCTCATATTTCACATAGCCTTCTTTTGTTGCAAAGAGTGTGTAATCGCGACCCTGCCCCACGTTCCACCCAGCGTGCACTTTGGTGCCGTGCTGACGAACGAGGATGTTGCCGCTGATCACATATTCTCCACCGAATTTTTTAATACCGAGGCGCTGCCCCTGGCTGTCACGACCGTTGCGGGATGACCCGCCACCTTTTTTATGGGCCATTTCTCTACTCCATCACGATTGATTGAACCAGTAATCTGGTGTACTGTTGGCGATGACCAGCCTTGCGGCGGTAATCGATCTTTGGTTTATATTTGAAGACCAGGATCTTCTTGCCCTTGAAATGCTCTTTGACAGTTGTGCCAAGGCTGGCGCCTGCAATGTAGGGGGTGCCGACAGTAACAGAATCGCCATCCACGAGCATCAGGACCTTATCAAGGGTCACTGCATCGCCGACTTTTGCGGACAGAAGGTCAACGGTTAAGGTTTTACCTTCTTCGGCGCGGTATTGCTTCCCGCCCGCTTCGATAATAGCATACTTCATATTCTCTCCAATCTTTACTTTACCGCTTACTGAGCGTGTTACCGCCCAGGTACGGGAAAGCTGGTGTACATAATAAACCCCAGTCAACCTCGCTGGGGCAACGAACAGACATTATATAACAACACACGCCGTGTGTCAACTTTTTGCAAGCTCTGCGGACCACTTGTGAGGTTGGATACTAAACCGCTTCTTCGATTATACCAACTTATTGTGATTCATCGTGAATTGAGAGCGACCTGCCCGGCATGGTAAACAACACCTCAAATTCGGTCTTGACCAATTGCAGATGTTCATGTAGAATTCTGTACTCGATGCCCCTATTGTCTAGTGGTTAGGACGTGGCCCTTTCAAGGCTAAAACCCGGGTTCGAATCCCGGTAGGGGCACCAAACTCAGATAATCCGAACCAAAACTAACAGCGAGTAGCTGTTGGAGATTGGATCGGATTATTGCTTTTTTATGATTAGTTTTCAGAGGTGCTTTCTTGATTATCTTCCCCAGCCTTTGTGTCGATGTGAGTTCTGATACTTGATTCAGCAGGGTTGAAGAAAAAGACTGGCAATAAAAATGAAAACAATAAATCCAGACTTCCCATTATCCAAATCGGAATCGGACTTGGTGTACTCTACAGATCCAAACCCAACTGGTTGCCACCTTGCTTTGAGCCGGCTGGTTTTACAGCATCGTAAGACAAGGGCAGTTCAAGCCGGGCGCCTTGTTCAATCAGCTCAGCCACTGTCACAATTCTAATCCGGTCATATTTTCGACCCATCAATACGTGTTCATATTGACCAGCGTTCTTTGCTTCTTCGATCATGGGTCTGGTTGGTTCATCCATTGTGATCAAGGTTGCCAATTCAGCCTTTTCTCTTTGCATATCGCCTTTGAGTGTGGCAATGGTGCCCCGGTTGGCTCCACCTGATTTAACTTGAATTACCATGCGTTCTGTTTTCCCTGGCGCAGATGCAAAATAAACAATTCCGTCAATTCCTTTGTCTGCTCCTTTTTTCTCGTTGATCGCCGCCCTGTTATTGGTGTATGTAAGCACTGCCCACTTCTCAAATTCTTTGCGGACCCGATCATCCTGGCGGTTGGCAAGTGCCCTGGCGGAAGCCATATCCTGGGGTATTCCGTCAACGACAAGATCCTTTGGGAGTTCATTTCCGGTAGGACCCGCCAGGCGTTTTAGGATCAGACCGATCGAATGATAAGTTATATCAATCCCAATCCATTGACGATTTAAACGTTCAGCAACCGCAACAGTAGTGCCGCATCCGCAATAAGCGTCCAGCACAACATCACCCTCATTGCTGCTGGCTTTGATAATGCGTTCAAGCAGAGCTTCGGGTTTTTGAGTTGGGTATCCTAATCGCTCTGCCGAGGTAGCAGGAATCATTGGAATATCCCATACATCGTCGATCGCCTTGCCTTTTTCTATAATGTCACTAATGTATTGTTTTGTGACAGGATAGCCCTTGCTAACACTTCTATTGTCCCAAATGAATTCCCTTCCGTCATCATCAATTAATATTTTTCTAGCCCTTGCTGATGAGATTTCCTCTCTGGACCAGGGTTCTGTCACTGTGTTCAACCTCATTTTTCGTGACTTGGCGTAGAAAAGGATCACGTCATGCTTTGCGTTAAATTTGAACTTGTTATGCATTAATCGTTGTCCGTAGTGCCAGATTATTTCATTCCGATAATCCCCTCCCTGACTAACAAAAACAGCATCCAAAACCAGTTTCAGATAATGACTTGCCGTTGGATCACAATGTAAGTAAAAGCTTCCGGTAGGTTTCAGCACTCTGAAAATTTCTGTTATTCGCAAGGTCATATGTACAAAATAAGCCAGCAGTTCGTACTTGTTCAGGATGAGTTCTAATGCCTTGATTAATTCAATAACCTGCCTGGTAAAGCGCCCACCACGGTTTGTTATGATTTCGGCAAAGCCATCTCTTGCCTGATCATCCCACTTCCAGGTGTCAACAAAAGCCTGTGCCTGTGCCTTGTCCTCTCCTCCGATGTTGTTATAAATTTGAGAGTAATTGCGCTTTGAGTTGAAAGGCGGATCGATATAACAGAGGTCCACACTTTCATCAGGAATTTTGTTTCGCAGGATTTCGAGATTGTCCCCATAGTAAAGTGTTTTCATCGGCTCTCTCCGTGATTTTTGTTAGTAATAGAATTATAACCTGTCCCTCAGAGAGGTTAGGAGCAATGGCTCAAAGATTAAAATTCTGTTCGCCCATATGAGGCTTTACAGGGCTTATTACCCAGCAAAAATGCAGTTCACACTCAGCTTGTTTTTTTATTCTAAGCCGCTCAATTCAAAGAGACGGCTAAGCATCTCAGCCCGCGCTTCGGGGGCCATCAGGGTCGGTGTTGACCAATTGAAGAACTGCACGGTAATCAGCTCCACTCCCAGGTATTTGCCGTCATAAAAGATGTGCCGGTCGAGAAAGGCTTTGTTTGAATCCTCAAACCAACCCAGCTGATCAAAAAAGAGGTTTCCCAGACCATAGTGGATGAAGCTGTCGCCATAAAATTCGAAAATATGAGGCTGATGCGCCTGACTGCCGCTCACGATAACCGCCCCGGCATCCGCGGCTTTGCGGGAATCATCAATCATTTGCTCGGTTGGGTTCCAGCGGTAGATCTCCTGATGCTGAAAAGTCACAATTACCTGGTAGCCGTCTGCTTTAAGGACTCGAATTCTTGATGTCAGGTCTTCCATATCGCAATGGAGCGCTCCGGGGCTGGTTTCACTGGCAGTAGCATAGCCAGGAGCTTTGGCATTGCAACCAAGAAAAGCGATTTTTGTACCATTATGGGTAATCTTCAACGGCTCCCGAGCTTCGGCTAGGTCTGCTCCACCCCCGTAATATAACCACCCCTCGCGGCGATACATCTCAAGCGTGCGGTACATCGCCTCTGGTCCCCAGTCGCTGAGGTGATCGCCAGTGAGCTCAACCACATCCGTTCCGATCTCGCGCAGCAAATCGATATAGCGATCCTTGGAACAAAATACCAGGTCTTCTTCCTGCACCCACTGCGGCGCGGGACAGTCTTTGGCAAAAGTGACTTCATTGCTTACATGGGCAATATCCGCCTCGCGCATTAACCCACCAATGGAGACGGCTGGAGATAGCACGCCGTTCATCTCCATTTCTTTAGCCGTCCCGCGTGTGAGCGCGGTGACGCCAGTGAGCACGACGGTTGTCAGCAGGTCCGCCTCGCGGTTGGTTTTTGGGAGGAGCCTAATCGCGGTGTTGGCAAGATCATATTCAGTGCCACTTACCGCTCGGACGCCTTCATCCCAGCCAATGCGGAGCATCAGCGGGTAAGAATCGGGATCAAAATCCTTACGGATCGGAGAGTTGCCGTCCAGGCTGATGATCTTCCATTTTGGTTCAATTTTCTCGAAAGGCAAAATTGCCCAGGCATTGTTGTGCGTCTCGCAATACGCTAATAAGTTATCTTCTGCCAGTGGGCGCGCGTCTGCCCTCGGGTTTCCGTAGCGCAATTTAAGGCTGTCATAGATTGCCGGAGGCATCACCAGCACCCTCGCGGGGAAAGGAGCATCGTTCCGCCAGAACGCGATCAGGGAGTCGACGCTAACATTATCTGCCACGGTCGCGAACGGAGCAGCCAGGGCGTAAACCCAGGTGCTGACCGGGTTATCCATTTCGATCGTCAGGCTGAGCGATGCGTCATTCTTTTTGCCCACCTTTTGTACCCCTTGCAGGTTGGCGAGATCCATCAGCACCTGTTCCGGAAGCCGCGGATCAATCCAAACAGTCGGAACGATCGCGGTTGGCGAAGGTTGGATCGAGGGTGTTTGTGCTGGCGAAAAAGGCGCTTTTGTCTCAATGTTTGGATCAATGAATGTAGGCGTAGGCAGCTGAGCACCAATAAACCCACATGCCGAAAGAATAATGCAAAAAATGATTAGCACAAAAATAAATTGCTTGAGTTGAGCTTTCATTGTCATATTTCCCGCCAGAATTGTACTTCAAAATGCCTTTCTTTTTTCCGCGGCTGTACTCCCGAAGAATTAAAAAAGCACCCAACCATAGGATTTGGCAGGGTGCTTTTGGTCCAATAAAAAGAAATTTAGTTGCCCGTCACCACAGCAGGCAGGTAAATACGATACATCATTGATGCCGTGACGCATTGTTGCAGCTGGACGTCATCGATATACCAGCCTTCCGCCGCCCCATCGAGACCCGTCCCAAGCCGGAAACGGAATTGGACTGTTTTCCCTTTGAATGGCGAGAGTTGGACAACGGTGCGAACCCAATCATCCGTCCCAAAGCACCAAGCGTTTTTCCCGGCGATGGGGTTATAAACGCCAGCTTTTACCGTGCCATTGTAGGCGTTAGTAAGCAAGTAAGGCTTGGCAACCTGGTTCCAGGTTGTGCCGCCATCCAGGGTGAATTCCAGGATCCCGCCGTCATTACAAGAAGTGAGGCTGTCAAAAGCCCAGCGGTGCCAGAAAATCAGAGAAACAGGCTCGGTTGTATCCGGGATAGACATCTCCGGAAAGACCAGGCGCTGATCGGACTGACCAGCGGGCACACCTGCCGTGACCGCGTGTGTGGGCGAGTATGCTCTGACGGTTGTAAGATCAAATTTGAAAAGATCGCCAGGATTCTGCCATGCTCCTAAACCGCTTTCAAAGTCGGTAAAGTAGTCAACTTGTTTCACGGTTCCCTGACCGCAGTCGCCAGGACCGGGGCTGGTGCGAAATGTGAATATTTGAGTGCCGTTGACTTTGCCGCAAATATTTTCAACATGAGCACTCCAATAATATTGGGTGTCGGTCGCCAGGCTGGAAGAAAGGGTAAAGCTCGTCCCAACGATGCCGCTTCGGTCAAAAACGATATGGTTGAAAGCAGGGTCAGAAGAAATCTGAAGCTGATATGTTTCAGCGTTTGGCACCGCCGTCCAGCTAAAGCTTGGGCGCGGAGAGACATCCTTTGAATTATTCGCAGGGGTCATCAGTTGAGGGGTGGTTGTAATTGGCGCGAAGACTGAAACCTCAACGGCAGCCGAGTGAACCAGGCTGCCAGAGGTGCCGGTGATGGTGAGGGTATTTGCGCCTGTCGCAGCCGTTCCGTTGCCAACGATGCTCGCGGTCGTCGAGCCCGGAGGGGTTAGTGAGGTTCGGGCGAGGGTGGTGGTGAAACCCTGAACGGTGGATGCCTGCAGCGAAACGAGGGATGAGAATTCATTAATAGAAGTCAGGTTGATCGTTGCGCTATTGGTGGCGTTATTACAAGTTTTGATGCTTGTCGGCGCGATAATGATCTTAAAATCCGGGAACTTTGGTTTCATCACGATTTCGAGTGAAGGGTCACCAAAAATGTGATACGTTTCGCGGTAGTAGTTGTCTAGACTGGAGCCCGAATTATCCACAACTTGCAGCCCATGTTGAGTCATTTCAGCGATGCTGGGGATGGAATTCAGCTCTGGATCGGCATAAAGGTTATCAAAAATCGCCTTTTCCAGCGTTTCATCTTCCTGCCAATAGGTGCTGTCGCTTGACCCAAAGAAGGTCAAACCGCCATTAACGGGTTCGATAACCCAAGTGTCACCGAACGATTCACCTGTATTGAAATCCGCCGTGATGCAGGCGTGCGAAGCCACATATGGGATTGCGACGCCGGTCATATTGCGGATGTCAGACTGGGTCACCCGTGGGGCGTCCCAAAAGGTTGTAGCGCCGTGCCCGCTATAGACCAGCATTGCGCGATTATCATTCATCGAAGCGACCGCGTTCGCGCCAGTTCCGCCGTATGTAATCGCGTAAACTTTATCGCCGCCTGCCTGAGGGTTATTTGGAAAAATACCCGTATAGCCCTTTGGGAGTGTGTAGTTATCGATTACATAATTATGGGTTCTTTCAGCGACGTAGTAATAGCTGCTGTCATTCGATGCTAAAAACTCTATCTTTTTTACCCAAGCTTCATCTCCAACCACGTTCTGGTAAGCCTGATATTTTTCAATCATCGCGCTCAGGTTAGCGGTTGTGCGTACCGGGAAGCGTCCATAGAAAATATCCGGAATAAATTCAGTCTCATTATCCATGGTGAAGTACTGCAAATCCGTGCGATAACCGCTGGCGGTGCGCATGACATAATTGGTCAGATCCGCCGGGTTTCCCGGGTAATAATCCCCGACCAGCAGCACATAATCGGGCGGGTTGGCGCCCAGGTATTGGGTTTTGATGTAATTTTTGATCGCGGTTGTGGTATTGCCACCTACTGTGGTCAGATTTGCCACCGCAACTGAAAAGCCCTGGCTCTGTTTGAGTGCCACAAAATCAGTCAATCCCGCTTCGAACATATCAGCTGTGATAATCAGGTATCTTTCAGCCACGTTCGGGACGGCAACCGGGCGCCCCTGGTTATAGTTGAGCACCATCGTCTGGAGCATGTTGTTAAAGGGAGCTGAGTTGAGCCGGTCGGCCTCGGAATAGGTCAGTGCCATGTCACTGCCGATCAGGTTAAGACGAAAAGTAACTTCAGATGTGGTTTCCAGCTCACCCAAGGCGGCGTTGTAACGCGCGGGGTGAACCTCAACCACGACAATTCTATGTCCCCGGATCACAAAATCATCCGAGATCGCAATCAATTCATTTGGATAAAAGCCACCGCCGTAAAGTTGGGCTGAAGGGGCAACCAGCGGAATTGGATCACCGCATTTCGGCTGTGAAGGTTGAACGGCGGCAATAGCTCCTTCCAAACCGAGTTTGGAAAGGTTGACTATCTGCGATTCAACCTGGAGGAGCTCCACGGAAACCTCCGCACCAAGCGGCACTTCAATCATTTTTCGCAGGACCGGTAAATCCGGTGCGCCAATTACGCCGTTAAAACCATAGCCATCACCGGTCAGGGTCAGATAAGTCTGTCCCAATATGGTAGTTTGTCCGAAATTCGCGCCGGGCATTTTGGCGTGAAGGTCAATCAATTCTGCTGATGCCGTGAGAAGTGTCACTTCGGGACCATGCTTTTCGGTTAGTGGACCAAAAGCCAGCCACTGGTCGACACCCGTCTGAGCAAATGCGGGCGAAATTAGTAATCCTGCTACTAATACAGTCAGAAAAACTACAGCAAATATCTGTTTTGGAGCCGATAACAGCCTGGGTGATCTCATAAAGCCTCCTGAGAATTGTTTAGTGCCGCCGTTGGCAGCACCCATGTAATTCTAACAGTAAACATAAAATGTCAGTTTATTGAAACCAATTTTCACCCTTCCAGCTCGCCTGCGCGTGATAAACTTAACCTATGCTGGCACATGTATATTCTTGCGCGGTGATCGGTCTCGAAGGCGTCATTATCGATATTGAAGTGGATTATGGTCAGGGCATGCCGCATATGGCGATTGTTGGCTTGCCTGATGAAGCGGTTAAAGAAAGCCGGGAGCGCGTCTATTCCGCGATCAAAAATGCCGATTTAGCATATCCCAGGCAGCCCCTGACGGTCAACCTCGCGCCAGCCTCGGTTCGCAAGGAAGGTCCGTTCTTTGATCTGCCCATCGCGATCGGGGTGCTGATCACGGGCGAACAAATCGCGCCAGAGAGCATTGAAGGCGCACTGATTATCGGCGAACTCTCACTGGACGGCTCGGTCAGACATGTGCGCGGCATCCTCACCGTTGCCGCTCATGCCCGACAGGCGGGCTATAGCCGCTTATTTGTTCCAGCTTGTGATGCCCCCGAGGCAACGCTGATCCCTGATATCGAAGTTTACCCGGTCAATACGCTGCGGGAACTGGTGGATCATCTGACAGGTGAAGAGAAAATCAAACCTGGAACTCCACAGGAATATGCCCCGCAAGAGGACCCTGAAACTGATTTGGATTTCAGCGAGATCAAAGGGCAGGAGCATATCAAACGCGCGCTCGAAGTTGCAGCCGCGGGCGGGCACAACGTCCTGATGTCCGGCGCGCCTGGGGCGGGCAAAACGCTTTTGGCGCGGGCAATCACTTCCATTTTGCCGCGACTGAGCCTGGATGAAGCCCTCGAGGTAACCGGCATTTATTCCATTTGCGACATGCTTCCCGCAGGAACACCGCTGATCCAATCCCGACCGTTCCGCGCGCCGCACCATACCATCAGCCACGCGGGATTGGTCGGTGGAGGCAACATTCCGCACCCAGGTGAGATTTCACTCGCTCACCGCGGCGTGCTCTTCCTGGACGAATTGCCCGAATTCGGTCAGCGCAGCCTTGAAGTGCTGCGCCAGCCGATTGAGGACAAAATCGTCACCATCAGCCGTGCCCAAGGTTCTTTCACTTTCCCCGCTAACTTTATGCTGATTGGGGCGATGAACCCCTGCCCTTGCGGGTATTATGGCGACAAATTGCGAGCTTGCACCTGCGCCCAATCGGTGATCACCAATTACCAGAAACGTATCTCCGGACCACTGCTCGATCGGATTGACATTCACCTTCAGGTTCCACGCGTGGATTACCAGAAGCTCAGCAGCCAGCGCACCGGGGAACCTTCCAACCAAATCAGAAAGCGCGTTGAAGCCGCCCGTCAGCGCCAGTTGGCGCGCTTTAACGGGACAAAGCTCGCGTCTAACGCCGACATGACCCCCAAAGAAATTCGCACTTACTGCCAGGTGTCCGCGGACGGCGAAGCGCTGATGAAAAGCGCTATGAGGCAGCTTAAACTGACTGCCCGCGGTTACCATCGCGTGCTGAAGCTTGCCAGAACGATCGCGGATCTTGCTGGCGATCCCGAAATAAAACCTGAACACCTCGCCGAATCGCTCCAATACCGCCAAAACGAAGAGGAATAAGGATTCTCTATCCCCGTTAAAACAAGGCTGTGTATAACAACACTTCCTTATAACCACCTCTTTTTTCCATCCAAACGAAAACTATTTAATGTCATTTACGAATGCTGATAAATACCACCGCCAAAAGAGGCACGCGGCAAACCAGTTTGCTCTTTGCGGGAACTTTTTTTCCGAACCGGTCGTCAGATGGAAAGAATAAACAAAATATTAGGAGTAAGAAGATGAAAAATAGATTAATGACAGTTGTATTGGTAATGGCAGTGCTGATTTCTGCCTGCGGCGTAAAAGGAAATTCCATCCAATTATCGCTAAACGATTCCCACTGGGTGTTGGAGCAAATCAACGGCAAACCTGTGCTTGAAGGCACTTTGCCGACGCTCTCCTTCCGCGGTGACAAGGAAGTTGGCGGTAATGCCTCGTGCAATGGCTTTTTTGGCGAATATTCGGTAAAAAACGGCAAACTGACTTTCTCACCGTTAGCTTCAACTCAGATGTATTGCGCGGAACCCGCCGGATTGATGGATCAGGAAGCCGCTTATCTTGCAGCGCTTGAATCCGGCGCTACTTACCGCATTGAACAGGGCAAATTGTTCATCGTCAATGCCGCAGGTGAAACTGTGTTGGTTTTCTCAGCGCAGGATATGAGTCTGAACGGCGCAGCCTGGAATCTGACCGCCTTTAACGACGGGCAAAACCTGGTCAGCTTGGTGAATGGTACCGAGATCACCGCTGAGTTCAAAGACGGCAAAGTTGCTGGGTCCAGCGGCTGCAATAGCTATAACGGCGCGATCAAACAGAACGGTCTGGAGCTTTCGTTCGGCGAACTGGCATCCACATTGGCTGTTTGCCAGGAAAAAGGTGTGATGGAACAAGAAAGCGCATATCTGCAGGCTCTCGCCAAGGTTACGCGCTACATCGTGGAAGGCAAACAGCTAACCCTGTTTGACGCCAATGGTCTGGTGATGGCTCAATTCAGCCGCTAACAGCAAACCCGAAGGATAGATGAAGCGCCTGCCGAATACTGCAGGCGCTTTTTTTTATTTAATATGGCAAAGGCATTGCCGAATTTATAAAAGGAAACCAATAACAAGATTTGCTCTATCGATTCAAATCAAAAAAAACGCCTCGGTTGATCCGAAGCGTTTTTTCATTTAAAAAATCTAGCCGTGTTTGGCTTCGAAGTCCTTCAGGAACTCTACCAGCGCGTCCACACCTTCTTTGGGCATGGCGTTGTAGATCGAGGCGCGCAGTCCGCCAACAGACTTGTGTCCTTTAAGGTTGTCAAAGCCGGCAGCCTTGGTGGCAGCCACAACTTCGGCATCCATTTCGGCGGTTTCAGTCACGAAAGGAACATTCATCAAAGAGCGGTCTTCCTTGACCACTGTTCCCTTGAACATCTTGCTGTTATCAAGGAAATCATAGAGAGGTTTTGCTTTTTCGATGTTAATCTGATTCATCGCTTCCAACCCGCCCAGGTTCTTCAGATACTTGAAGACTTTGCCGCAGACGTAAATCGCCCAGCAGTTAGGCGTGTTGTACATCGAATCATTTTCAGCGTGGATATCATAGCGCAAATAGGTGGGGATTTTCTCATCCAGATCGCTGCGGATCAAGTCTTCGCGGATAATCACGATCGCGACACCAGCAGGTCCGATATTCTTCTGAACCCCGCCAAAAATCAGCCCGTAATCGCTGACATTCACCGGTTTGGAAAGGAACATAGAGGATTGATCCGACACCAGGACTTTGCCTTTAGTGTTAGGCAGTTTCTGGAAGGTGGTTCCGTGTATGGTCTCGTTCTCGCAGATATAAACATAATCCGCGTCTTCCGAGATCGGCAGGTCCGACACATCTGGGATGTAGCTGTAATTTTTGTCTTTGCTCGAGGCAACGAGATTGACTTTGCCGAACTTCTTAGCTTCAGCGTAAGCCTTGTTCGACCAACTGCCGGTCACGATATAATCCGCCACGCCGTTTTTCATCAGATTCATCGGGATCATGGCAAACTGCAGCGTTGCGCCGCCCTGGATAAACAGTATTTTGTAATTTGAGGGGATGTTCATCAGCTCACGCAGGTCAGCTTCAGCTTCCTCATAGATTTTCAGGAAGACTTTACTGCGGTGGCTCATTTCCATCACGTTCATGCCAGAACCCTTATAGTTCATGAACTCATCCCGGATTTCCTCCAGGACAGGTTCGGGCAAAGTGCTTGGTCCAGCTGAAAAATTGTAAACTCGGTCGTACTTCATAATTTAAGCTCTCTCCTTTTAACTAAGTCATTTTTCGTTGGTTTTCTGTTCTGACAAGCTTAACAAATGCCCTCAACGCCGGGCTCTTGGGTATGTTTAAATCTTAACCTCCAACCGGATAAAGGTCAAGCGTTTTTTACGAAGCGGAGCCTAAAAAGCAAATAATCACCCAAGGTTATATAATAGTCGCATGGCAAAGACCGCGACCGGGCAGCAGAAAGTCTGGCAATTATTAGAAACAATCGGCAAGGGGGATGCCGGCGAAGTTTTGCGCGTCCAAACTGAGCTTGGCAGAGATCAAGGTGTGATGAAACGACCAGTGCAGAACGTTTCTGGTGGCACGATTGTGCGTCAGGCAAAGCAGATTGAAAATGAAGGCAGGGTTTTGGCGCTGCTGGCAGGGTTAGACGTGGAACGGCACGGCCGTAAGATTCACACACCCCTGTTAATGGACCAAAGCCCAGAAGGCACTTCGTCCACAGCGAATCTTTTTATCGTCAGTGAGGAAGTCAGCGGAGTTTCGGTTTCGGAATTATTGAAGCGCCGCTTGCAGGGCAGCACGCCAATTTCTCAGGTGCTGCTGCTGAAAGTATTGGCGGGCACCTTCCAACTGCTTGCCAAGGTACATGAAAAGGGTGTGATCTGGAATGACGTGAAGATGGATCATATCTTTTGGAATGCCGACACCAACACGCTATCTTTCATTGACTGGGGCAACAGCCTCTTTCTGACGCCAGGTCAAGGTGACTCGAAAGCCAACATCATGCTCGACTATCAGCAGTTGCTCGAAGAAGGTCGCGCGCTGCTCGAACAAACCTCACCTGAGCTTATCCCTGAAATTGGCTGGCCCTTTAGCTCAGCGAAACTGGGTGATCTGGAAATCACTCATTTACAAATGCGGGTTGAGTACATGGAAACCTACCTTTCCATGCGCATTATTGAATACAAGCTGCTCTTCAGCCGGTATTTGAAGAGCCTTGATTCGCTGGACGGATTGAAACAGACCCTTGATCTGACGCGAGCTTTGCGTCAGCTTGGGGTTGAGGTGGATTCTGGCGAGTTATTAGCAGCCGCGAAGGTTTACCTGCTCGACCTTCTTGGCAAAGGTCAGCCTGAGGAAGTTGTTGAAGTGTTCGGCATGCTGCAAAATGCATTGAATTCCAGCCTGCCTCCCGGCTGGCAACTGGCTGGCTATCTGCTAAATCAGTATGGGATGAGTGAACCTAATGTCTTGGTCAGTCTGATCACCTCGGTTTTGGATTCCAACTGGACTGCGGCTGCCTGGATCTACAACAAAGATTTTCTATCCGAAAATTCAGTGACAACCGGCGCTGCGGTCATTAATTCTATGCGCAATTTGCAGCTTAATTCAAAGCCCTACCCCCTAATTTCTGACGACCTCACGCAATTGGCGCAGCAAGGTGAAGGCTGGCTTACCGCTGCAGTGCGTAAAAATTTGGACGCTGACTCGGTCAACGCGCTGCGCGCGTTGAACCGCCAGATCTACTTGATCCTTCAAACCTGGAGCAGTCTTGAACCTGGCGAAAAGTTAGGCGATAAGTTTTTATTGCTGCGGCAGGCTTTAGAGCGCTACAACAACTTCGGACTGCGCCCGACCGGGCAGCTTCAAAACTCCATGATGGCTGCGATGGCAAAGATCCGGGAGATCTATCGCGCCTGGGCAGCATGTGACCTTGCCAAAGCCCAAAAGCAAACCCGTGAGTTATTTCTGCTGGAACCGAGCCTCACCTATCTGACCGAATTAGACGGTAATTTGGGAAAAATGGTTGATTGGCTGAACCGTATTGAGGAAGGTCCAGCGGAGGATCAAGCCGCAAACCATTTCGCGGCTGAGGCGCTCGCCTCATTGCCGCCATTGGTGAACAGACTGAGCGAAACTGGCTGGTTGAACACGATTTTGCACGCGCTTGACAGCATCGAAAAGGCTCTGTCAATTGAAACCCTCCGTGAGGAAGCAACCCGCGGGCAGTGGCCCATGCCCTGGCTCGCGTACCAATCTGCCCATCTCGACATGCCCAAAACGATTCGGGATTCCATCCGGCTTAGTAACGAACAAAAAACTTTTCTGTCAGAGTATCATCAGGCGATTAAAGTCTCGCAAAAACCAACCGCGGCTCTTATCAGGATCAGGCACCACCTGCCCGCTTTTCATCAATCCTA
This sequence comes from Anaerolineales bacterium Chloro_02, assembly GCA_001603765.1. GTDB lineage: Bacteria > Chloroflexota > Anaerolineae > Anaerolineales > Anaerolineaceae > Mesolinea. The sequence goes on from LUZV01000154.1 coordinate 17,929, forward strand.
TTCTGATCTGGCTTCCAGGTTTAGCGCTTTGTTTTCCCAGCTCCCCAGCGACGATCCTCTTCCTTCGCCTTCAAATTTTCCGCCTGAAGACCAGGAGGCAGTTAGCCAAGCCCTTGAAGCGCTCGAGGCAATCCGACACTGGAAGCGCCATATCCAATCCGGCAGTCCGGATTCGTTTGCCTTTTCAGGGGCAATGGCACGGCAGTGGCTCATCGTGAGCGAAATCCAGAACCAAACGGAACGGTGGAACAAACAGATCTTGCCCGGGTTAACCGAAATCAAGCGGAAACGCTGGGAGGGGTTTCAGGCTGACCAATTTGCAGGAAAAACCGGGGGCTCTTTCGCGGATTCCGGCGAGGCGCTTGCCCAGCTCCAGCTTTATTGGAAGCGCATCCCCGAGCAAGGTCTTTATCAGGTACTGATTGAAGATATGATTTATCAGATCGATACCGCTCAAACCCAATTTTTCGGGTACTGGCAATCGCTTCAACGTAGCGAGAACGTCGTAACGCGCTGGTTGAGCGGCATCTTCCAAGGGCATTTCAGCGAAATCAATCAAAACCTGCTTCAGATCGCGCGCAGGATGCGCAACGTGGAGCTGGCATATAGCGTGGTAAACCAACCTGAGATGGCTCGCACCCGTATGGCTCAAAACAGCGCCGGCGATTTGATGTTTAACCTCGTGCAGCTTGATGACCTCATCATGCCGCCAACGCGCAAGGCTTCAGTAATGAGGCAATGGCAGCAGCAATATCTCGACCTGCTTAAGACTGGGGATCGCGCCAGAATCGTCGAGAGGATTCAAACGATTGAGACCATTCACCCGTTACTCCCCTGGTTCGACGAGCTTGTACGAAGAGACGCGGACTATTTCGATTTGCCCAAAAGCTATCAATGGTAGAATAGCGAAACATGCGAGAAACACTCCTTGATTCACAAAGCGGATTCTATCTTGCGGAGCCGCTCGATACCTGGCTGACAGCAGCTCAGCAAGATTTCGCCATCCCCGAAGCCGGCGGCTCCAGCGCGCGCGTGTTTTTGCTGAAGCACGCTTTGGGCAAGACAGGTTTTGGTGCCAATCCGGCATTTAAGGTCATGCGTCACGACAAAATTGCCTATGCCAAACCGCTCTTCCTCGAAGAATATTATCTTCTGGCAAACCTGCGCGGAATTGATGGTCTGACGCCGATGCTGCAGGCGGGCTACCTGAAACCCGCGAACGGCACCGTTTGGCCGCCCGAAGTGGCGCCTCTCTCAAAAATCATGGAAAAACAGGGCGAAGCCTCCTCCATACGCGGCACTCTCGCTTTGTTTGATATGGATGAAATCCAGGACGTGATTGATCAGTTTGAAGAGCGCATTCAAGACGGCTGGCTTCCATTCCTGATTCTGGAACGCCGCTGGGAAGACAACCTCTATTTGCTTTGCGACGCCGGATACACCCGCGGGAATTTTGTTCGCAATTTGAGTATGAAGCAGGTGCTTGATATCTCTATTCAAATTTGCGGCATGCTCGAACAAGCTCACGCCAAAGGCGCGATCTATCTTGACCATAAGCTCCTGCATTACTACTGGAATGAATATCGCCAAAAAGTGATCATGCTGGATTGGAACATCGGTCACTGGCTGCCCGAAACTTTCTCACCGGAAGTGCAGCATTCGGACATGGTGCAGTTCAGTTCGCGCGCGCTGCATCATATTTTCACGGGCAGGCAAGCTCCTGGCTCCGTGGCAGTGGGTCCAAACCGTCCGGAAGATATCGCCAATTCGCCGAGCCACTACAAAGCTTCATATTCGTTCGATGTCCAAAATCGGCTGAACGCGGAAGAAATGGCTTTTCTTGAAAGCGCGCTGGATGGACGGTTTCAGAACCCGACTGATATGAAAGAGAAGCTTCAATATTTACTGACTAAAAGGCAATAGCGTCAACAAACGCCATCGCTCTACCCTGAAAGGACCTCAATGATTAACGACCTCATTGAAACCGCACACCGCATCTTATCCAACGCGTCTCCTTCTGACGAGGAGCTTTCGCAGGTTGAAGCGGAGCTTTCCACTTTTTTGGAGGCGCTTGCTACCAACCGCATTGGCGACGCTGTCAGCGTTGATCAACTGGAAGAAGCCAACCGCCTTCTGCGTGAAGTCCGGCGCGAAAGATCCCGTCGGCAGGCGGGGCAACCCGCCCAATCCAGCGCTCAACCGCCTGTGGAAGCACCGGTCATTCCATCCGCGTCAGCACAAGCACCTTCTCCCGCGGAATCGATCTTCCAAAGCGCGCCCACACCATCAATGCCTGATCTAACCCCAATAACCCGCACGAATCTAGGCTCTGAACTAAACGCCGGGATCGATAACGACCCTCTGCGGCGCTTCTTCCAGTCTACACACGACCCAGAAGCCGAGCGCATGATGGACGAAGCGGAAGAAGCTTTTTATAAGGGAAATTACCAGGTTGCCATTCCGCTTTATGAAAAAGTGATCCAAATGGAGCCTGGATGGACGCGCGCGCAAGAGCATCACAGCGAAGCCGAGGAGTACCTGCGGTCGGGCAACATTCCATCTGTGGCATTACCCCCAGAAGCTGGTAAGGCGTATGGGAAAGCTCAAAGCGCCGCGCGCGTTTTTCGGTATCAAGTCGCCCTGAAATACCTGGACGAAGCTTTTGATCACCTCCAGGATGCTGGTATTAAGCGCTGGCGTGAAGGCGAGGAACTGCGCCACGACCTTGAAAACCAGATGCAAGCCTATGATGTTTACAAAGAAGGGCTGAATTTGCTGCAACAAGGGGAGTTAGTCAGCGCGCTCGGAAAAATCCAAACCGCCGCTAGCGCGGTCGCTATCCCAGAATATATCGACAAAGCCAATGAGGTCCGTCAGGATATCGGTTTGCTGAACGATGTCAGCGATACTGTCAGCCTGAGCGGCAAGATCCCTCCGGCAAAATTGGCGGACGCCAGGACCAAACTCGAGCGAATTCGCATGAAATACGGCGAAGTTACTCAGCTTAGCCGCCTGCGCAACCGGCTCGATTTGCTCATTCCTGCTACCATCCAAAACTTACTCGAAAACACACAGAGACTCAAACAGGAAGCGTCTGAAGCGCCAACCGCTTCGCTCGCCCGGCAGAAGGTAGATGCCGCTCGTGAAAACCTCGACCTTCTGCGCCAACTCGACGCGTATGACTCTCAGAGCCTCTCGCTGGAAAATGAAATCAGCACGCTTGAAACGGAAATCCACGCTAACGAAGACGCCATGACGCGTGCTGAGGAAGCGCTTAAGACGGGCAACAAATTTTTCGCGCTGGACGCGCTAAAGATCAGCGCAAAAGCTCGCCGGCGGTTCCCGCAGGACCCAAAGATCCTTGAACTTAAACGCAACTTCCTTCTCACATACATCATCGGAGGGCTGGCTGGGCTCGTCGGGCTGGTTATTCTTGGTTTATTGATCTCAGTTGCCGTCAAGGGAATCTCTCAATCGGTCTATGAGCGGAACCTCGCGCGCACCCCAACCGCCACCTATACCCCCACCATCACGCTCACCCCAACCATCACCCCAACGCCAACCATCACCCCAACACCCACACCGGACTATTCTCCCACGCCGACTTATACCATCACGCCCACGCCGGTTGCCTTCGTGCGGACAATTCGCGATGTCTGGGCGCGCAGTGATTGTTATGACAACTTCCAAGCAACAGGACGGATTCCGATCGGCACAACTCTGACTTTACTCCCTATGGCTGAACGCCGTTTCGATGCATTTAACCGGGAGTGCATCCTGATTGAGTTCCGCAACGGAGATTTTGCCATTATTGGATACATCTTAATGGCTGATGTGACAACCGTTACCCCTTAAACCACACTTCAAACGATGAACGCTCCCTATCAAAGTGATGGGGAGCGTTTATAATCGCAGGATGTAATGGAGAGTCGATGGAAACGCTTGAAGAAAAATATCAGCAGAGTTTAGACTGGATTTACAGCTGGGTGGACTTCAGCATGAAGCGGCACGTGGATGACACGCATCGCTTTTTTAAGCTGGATCGCATGAACCATTTAATGGAGCTGCTTGGCAAGCCGCAAGAGAGTTTTCCGTCTGTGCATGTCGCGGGCACTAAAGGGAAAGGTTCAACAAGCTCTTTTATCGCGGCAGCCGCGCGGGAAGCTGGCTTGAAGGTCGGGCTTTATACCTCACCGCACCTGGTCGATTTTCGCGAACGAATTACGATCAACGATCAGTGGATTAGTCAGGAGGACATTGTCTCGCTCACCGATCAACTGCGCCCTCTGACTGAAATTGTCAACGATACGACCACCTTCGAATTGACTACCGCCCTGGCATTTCTTTACTTTCGTGAACAGAAAGTTGATC
>LUZV01000155.1 GCA_001603765.1 Anaerolineales bacterium Chloro_02
AGTACAAGAAGCTCTGCTTACCGAAATCAACCGTCCGGAAACACAACACGGCGATTTGCTGCCTTCGGAAAGGGAGCTGGGAGAGCGATTTGGCGTCAGCCGGGTTGTCATCCGCGGAGCGCTTGCCAGGCTGGAAGAAGAAGGGCTTATCTATCGTTTGCAGGGCAAGGGCGCGTTCGTCAGCAAGAATAAAGTCACCCAAAATGCTTCAATCCTGACCAGTTTTACCGAAGATATGCTGCAGCGCGGCATGGTTCCCGGCTCGAAGATCCTCGCGAAAGAGTTTCTTCCCTGCGGTTCCTTCCTAAGCAACAAATTGCAAGTACCAACAGGCGCACCCGTTTTCTTATTGAAGCGACTGCGCCTGGCGGATAACACGCCAATGGCGATCGAGAACTGCTTTCTGCGTGAATGGGTCGGGAAGCGAATTGTTGAGCATCTCATCGACGGCGCCTCGCTGTATAAGCTGCTGCTCGAGAAGTGCGAGATTAAGGTGAAATACGCTCTGCAAACCATCGAAGTCGGCACTTTGGATAAGGATGAGCGCGAGCTGCTGGGTGGGAACTGCCCGCGCTGCACGGCACTGATCACCAGGCAGACCTTTGACCCGGATAATAACGTTGTCGAGTTTGTGGAGTCCCGATATCGCAGTGATCGTTATTTGTTTAGGATGCTGCTCGACATTGAAGGATCAAACGGAACGACAAAGTGATGTAGCCGCGTTGGCGGCGCTGGGGAACAGCGGTTGGTTGGTGTGCTGCCCGAATCTAAACTAAAAAAGCTTTGACGGACATAAATCTGCCGATGGGTTTATGGAAGGACTTTTTTAAAGCCCCCGATTGATGATGAAAAGCCCCGGCGCGGATTACACCTCATGGTCCGCTCAAGTTTTCTCACCTAAGACGGAAGCGATCGAAGTTTCTGCGGCGCGAATTTTTCCATAAATGCCTTGCGAGAAATTAGGAACGGTGATATACTCAATATTTCATAGATACCACTAATAAAGCCAAAACTATTGACTCACGAATCGATTTGTTATATAATAAACCCTTGCGTTTAAAGCTTGAACTGACGCGTGGATTGCGTAATGCCCCACGCTTTTATCATGTTAGGAGTTATTGATGACTGACCTGATGCTGCCAAAAAATTATGCCAGGATCCCTGTCGGGTTGGAGTTACCCCAACTCATCCAGGTTCAGCTTGATTCTTTCCAGCGCCTCAAAGACGAGGGGCTGGGGAGTTTGTTTAACGAAATCTCACCGATAGTCTCTTATGGCAACGATTTGAGATTGCACTTCCCCAGCGAATCCAATCTTTCCAAGCTATTTGATCTTAAATATTGGTTCGAAGCCCCAAAAAACTCTATTGAAGAGTGTCTTGAACGGGATCTGACTTACGCCTCTTCCTTATATGTCTCCGTCTTGCTTGAAGGCAATGAAACAGGCGAGAAGCAGAAGCAGGAACTTTTCTTGGGCGACTTCCCGGAGATGACCCAAAAAGGTACCTTCATTATTAACGGTACCGAGCGTGTGGTTGTTTCGCAGTTGATTCGTTCCCCTGGCGTCTATTTTGAGGCGGAGCTTGACCGCACTACGGGGCGCATGATGTCTACAGCCAAGCTGATCCCTGACAGGGGCGCCTGGATGGAGCTTGAGACTCGCAAGAACGACTTCATTATTCTGAAATTCAACCGCAAGCGCACCGTACCTATCACGGTTTTCTTGCGCGCGTTGGCTGTTTTGGATGATGGGATGACTGAATCGGTGATCAACACTGGTACTGATGAGGAAATTCTCGCTCTGTTTGCGGATGTGGACACAAACAAGGATCACCCTTATATTCAGAACTCCTTTGATGAAGAGCCTGAATATGACCCCAACGGGCACTTCAGCCGTGCT
>LUZV01000156.1 GCA_001603765.1 Anaerolineales bacterium Chloro_02
ATCAGGTGGCTTGCGGCACGATCATTGCCGTTTTTCTGGATGAAAATGAAGCCATGCCGGCGGTCATTCCCCACTCGCTTGCGGAAAATGAAACGGCAACTTTAGAGACCATTAGTGAGAAAGAACCCCAGATGGAAAAGCCAGAAACCGCTCCTGCCGCAGGTCAGCGGTTTTCCGTCACCCCCTCGGCCAGAAAAATGGCTGAGGAATTGGGTGTCGATCTTTCTGAGGTGCAATTCACCGGCGGCCATATCAGCCGCGCTGATGTTCAACGTGCTTTTGAGCGCAGGAATTCGCCGCCTGTATCATCTGAATTGGAAAGGAGCATAAAGCCTTTGCTTGGCATCCGCAAAGTAACAGCCGAACGCATGTTAGCGTCGGTGAATGCCACTGCGCGTGTGGCGTTGAACCTTTCCATAGATGCCAGCGCCCTGTCTGCCAGGCGTGAAGCCTCTGGCCGCCAGGTCAGCTATAACGTTCTGATAGCCAAAGCCGTTTCTGTTGCGCTGAGAAAATACTCATACATGAACGCCCGTCTCGCGCAGGATGAAATCTGGGAATTTAAGACAATCAATATCGGTATTGCGGTGCAAACGGAGCAAGGTTTGTATGTGCCGGTCTTGCGTGATGTGGATCGCAAGGAAATCGATTCCTTGCAAGCGGAATATCTTGCACTAGTCGAGCGCGCTAAATCGGGAAAATCGACCTCCGCGGATTTAAGCGGTGGGACTTTTACAATCTCCAATCTGGGTGAAGAACAAGTCGAATCATTTGTGCCGGTGATAAATCTGCCGGAATGTGCGATTTTGGGCGTGGGCGCCATCCAGCCTAAACCGGTTGTTGAAGACGAGAAGGTGGTGATCCGGAAGATGATGATGCTCACCCTTGTCTTCGATCATCGTTTGGTTGATGGAAAACCTGCTGGCAGGTTTTTGAATGAAATCAAAGAAATTCTTGAAAAAAATGAATATTAGAACAGGAGAAAAATGAAAGCGAAAATCGGCTTTATCGGTTTGGGAATCATGGGCCGCCACATGGCAGGTCACCTTTTGAATGTAGGATATGAATTGCATGTTTATGACGTTTCTCAACCGGCTTTGGCTGCCCTGGTTGAGAAGGGCGCGGCCGCGCATGCCGGTTGCAAAGAGGTGACCGCTGCCAGCGATGTGGTAATCAGTATGGTTCCTGATTCGCCGGATGTGGAAAAGGTTGCGTTGGGGGCAGATGGGATCATTTCGGCTGCCCGTCCGGGATTGATCTATATCGACATGAGCACCATCGCTCCGGGCATGGCTGTTAAGGTATCTAAGGAATTGGGGAAACTGGGAGTGCGCTGCCTGGATGCGCCGGTCAGTGGAGGGGAAACTGGGGCGGCTAATGCGGCCCTTTCCATCATGGTTGGCGGCCCGGAGGATCTATTCCGTGAAGTGCTCCCAATCTTGGATGTGATGGGGAAAACAATCACGCATTGCGGCGGCAGCGGTGCTGGCCAGATTGTAAAAGCCTGTAATCAGATCCAGGTGGCGCTTAATTTTGTCGGCATGGCTGAAGCGCTGGTATTGGGCGCAAAGGCGGGCGTCGATCCTGCTGTCATAATAAAAGTGTTGTCCGCTGGTTATGCTCAAACCCGCGTGATGGATGTGCGCGGGCCGAAAGTGATCAAGGGCGAATTTGAACCCGGCTTCAAGAGCAAATTCCATTATAAGGACTTGAATATCATCATGGAGACAGCCCGTCGGTTGAATGTGCCTTTACCGGCAACAGCTGTGGCGCATGAATTGTTCGCTGCCATGATCGCTTCCGGGCGGGGAGATCTGGACCACTCGGCTGTGATTAATATCATTGAAGATCTCGCAAAAGTGGAAGCCAGGGCGAAAGGGTAGTGGCTATATGAACAAACAATTGGATGCCGAAGTATTAATTGATCATTTTCATACCATGCTGCGCATTCGTTTTCATGAGGAAGCGATTAAGAAATTATTTGCGCAGGGAAAAATTGGCGGATCAACTCACCTTTGCATCGGTCAGGAGGCTATTGCGGTGGGTGTGGTTGGGCTGCTTAAAAAAGAAGATTATATTGTCAGCACGCATCGCGGACATGGGCATATGCTGGCCAAAGGTGGCCAGCTCAAACCGATGTTGGCGGAAATCCTTGGTAAAAATGACGGTTATTGTAAAGGGAAAGGCGGCAGTATGCATATTGCCAGCATCGAATTGGGCAATTTGGGCGCCAACGGGATTGTAAGCGGCGGCTTGCCGATTGCGGTTGGTTCCGCCCTTTCCGCCTGCATGCGCAAAACGGATCAGATCACGGTGGTCTTTTTCGGTGATGGCGCTTCGAACGAAGGCAATACCCACGAATCCATGAACCTGGCTTCTCTTTGGAAACTTCCTGTCCTTTTCTTGTTTGAGAACAATCATTACGCAGTCTCAACTGAGGTCAGCCGTTCCATGGCGGGTAGTATGGCGAAACGGGCAGCGGGATACGACATTCCGTTTGCTGAAGTGGATGGCAATGACGTTGAGGCGGTGTATTTCAAAGCTGAAGAGGTGATTGAGCATGTCCGCTCAGGCAAAGGTCCTTTCGTGATGCAGTGCAATACGTACCGCATGGAAGGCCATTATTTTGGCGACGCGATGGTTTACAGGAGCTCGGCGGAGGTGGAAGAATGGCGCAAGAAAGATCCCATCCTGCGTGTTGAACAACTTTTCCGCGAGCGCTCGATCTTGACTGATAATGAAATCGTGAGTCTGCGCTCGGGGGTTCAGGCGGAGGTGGATGAGGCAGTAACTTTTGCTGAAAACAGTCCGCAGCCTGCTCTAGATTCCATTTTCAATGATGTTTATTCGGAGTGGCAATGAACAACACCAGAATGATCAGCTATAGGGAAGCGGTCGCGGAAGCGATGGCGGAAGAAATGGCGCGTGATCCGCGAGTTTTTTTGATGGGTGAGGATGTCGGCATTCACGGTGGTGCGTTTGCTGCGTCCAAGGGGTTGTACGACAAATTTGGCCCCGAACGGGTCAGGGACACGCCCATCAGCGAGTCGGTGATCGTCGGCGCGGGAGTGGGGGCTGCCCTGACCGGGATGCGTCCAATTGTCGAGGTCATGTACATGGATTTTATGGCGATGGCTATGGATTCGATTGTCAACCAGGCCGCGAAAGTCAAATACATGTTCGGAGGCCATGCCCAGGTACCGCTGACGATTCGCACGGCGTTTGGCGCCGGCAGGGGCAATGCCGCCCAGCATTCCCAAAGTCTGGAGTCTTGGTTGATTCTCATTCCGGGATTGATTGTACTCATGCCATCAATGCCCTACGATGCCAAGGGATTGTTGAAGTCCGCTGTCCGCAACAATAATCCGGTGATTGTGATTGAAAATAAATCCTTATACGGTTCAACTGGCGAAGTTCCGGATGACGAATATGTAGTGCCGATTGGCAAGGCTGCCGTGCGCCGCGAAGGGCGCGATGTTACCATGATCGCGACTAGCAGAATGTGTAATCTGGCCGCATCTGTTGCTGAAAAACTCTCCGCTGAGGGCATCGATGTGGAATTGATCGATCCCCGCACGCTGAAACCGCTGGACATGGAAACGATTGCCCAATCGGTTGCCAAGACCCATCGGG
>LUZV01000157.1 GCA_001603765.1 Anaerolineales bacterium Chloro_02
ATGGTTTATGTTTGAACAAACGAGACAGTATGAACTGGAATGGGGATGATGCCCGGATTTGGCACAGTGAAAGCTCCCCCCAGGTCAGTTTTTCGCTAAGACCCGACAACATTCGAGGAGGTATTCACGTGGCTAAGTTCATCCGTATCGATATGACATCAAAAGAGGTCAGGGTTGACGACTGCCCGGAAAAGTATGCCGGACTGGCAGGCCGGGCGCTCACTTCCAACTTCGTCGCCGAGGAAGTCAAACCGACTTGTCATCCATTGGGCAAAAACAACAAACTGATCTTCGCGCCCGGCTTTCTTACCGGGACCGGTGCGGCCAACTCCGGCCGGATCTCCTGCGGCGCTAAAAGCCCGCTGACCGGCGGTATCAAGGAAAGCAACAGCGGCGGCACCTTTAGTCAGAAAATGGCCAGAATGGGCATCAAGGCGCTCGTGTTCGAGGGGCTTCCATCTGGAGATCAATACTTCGTCGTTAAAGTTGCCATGGACGGAGTGACCATTGACGACGCTCCACTCGAAATCGTGGGCATGGGAAACTACGACGCGATAAAAGCGCTGCAGGACAAGTACGGCGCCAAAGTCGGCGTAGCCGTCATCGGCCCGGCGGGAGAAATGCGGCTTACCGCCGCCAACATTTCTTTTGCGGATCCCGACGGCAATATCCGCAGTGCCGGACGCGGGGGGCTGGGCGCCGTGATGGGTTCCAAGAAGATAAAGGCGGTGGTTATCGACGATACCGACGCTCCCGGCGTCGCTATCTCCCATCCCGAGGCTTTCAAAAGCGCTGCAAAGCGGTTTGCGAAAGCACTCACTACCCATCCGGTTACCGGTAAGGGGCTGGGCAGGTACGGTACCAATGTTCTGGTTAATATTTTGAACGAAGCCGGCGGTCTCCCCACCCAAAACTTCCGCCGGGGACGGAACGAATGGGCCAACGACATCGGCGGCGAGACGATGACCGCAACCATGGAAACCCGTGGCGGCAAGCCGACCCACGGCTGTCATCCGGGGTGCATCATGCGGTGTTCCCAGCACTATGTGGACAAGGGAGGCAAGTATATCACCAGTGGATTTGAGTATGAGACCATCTAGGCTCTCGGTGCCAATGCCGCCATAGACGATCTGGACGTGATTGCTTATGCCGACCGCGAATTCGATGAGGCCGGAGTTGATTCCATCGATGGTTCTGTGGCGGTCGCCGTTGCCATGGAGGCCGGCATCATTCCCTGGGGGGACGGCAAGGCCGCCCTGGAACTTATCAAGGAGATCCGCAAGGGGACTCCCCTGGGCCGGATCCTGGGCTGCGGTGCCGCTGCCGTTGGGCGTATCTACGGAATTACAAGGGTCCCCGTGGTAAAAGGCCAGGCAATTCCGGCTTACGATCCGCGTGCGGTAAAGGGCGTCGGGCTCACGTACGCCACGACACCGATGGGCGCCGACCACACTGCCGGGTATGCGGTGGCGACGAATATCCTGAAGATCGGCGGCTACGTCGATCCGCTCAAAAAGGAAAACCAGGCGGAACTGTCGCGCAACCTGCAAATTGCCACCGCCGCAGTGGACAGTACCGGTATGTGCCTGTTTGTCGCTTTTGCCATTCTGGACATACCGGACGGTTTCAACGCGCTGATCGACATGATTAACGCCCAGTACGACCTCTCGCTTACCGCGGATGACGTGACCGCTCTCGGCAAATCCGTTCTCAAGGTAGAGATCGGGTTCAATGAACGGGCCGGTTTTACCAGTGTCGACAACCGCCTGCCGGAGTTTTTCGAAGAGGAATGTCCTCCGCACAATACCACGTGGGATTTCACGGACCAGGAAATCGATGCGGTATTGAACTTCTAGGCGAATCGGGATCGTAGGGAGGAGGCGGGTGTCGCCGAAGATCGAGCTTCGTGCTTTTATGGATATTGCTGTTCTTTTTCGGGAACGGAACTGGCCAAGTCCGCTCGATTTGGACATCCCGAGAGAGCTTAGCGGGATTGAACTCCTTGATTTACTTGATATTTCTCCGGAAAAGGTCGAGGTTATTTTTGTGAACGGGAAGGCCTTCAATCCGGAAGCAGCCGTGATATCCGGCGGCGACCGGGTGGCGTTGCTTTCTCCGGGAGCGCCCGGCCCTTACCGTGTGTTGCTGGGCTTCAAGAAAATGGATTGAATGGACACATGCTGCTTCCATCGGGCGGACATCGGGGCAATGGTTGTTCGATTGCTTTTGCAAAACAGACGAGAGCATAGAATCCGGTGGAAGCGGAGAGCAGACTCACATGCACGTAGAAGTTCGCCTGTATGCCACGCTGCGACGGTACGCGACGGCCTCCGCCGGGGGAATTTTACATGTGGATGTGCCCGAGGGCGGCAAGGCGGCCGATGCAATCGCCGCAGTGGGGGTGGATGCCGATGAGATCCATTTATTGATGATCAACGGTGTGATCGCTTCTGCGGATCAGGTGCTCGCCGAAGGCGATCTCCTGGGTTTGTTCCCGAGTGTCGGCGGTGGTTGATGGCCCGGCTGGGGGTGGCCTTTAACTGGTCTCACGCCTTTGTATTTTTCATGAGAGTAAAGCGGTGTGACACTGGTTTGATTGCCGGGTATTGCACTCCGGTTCAGCCAACTTGGGCTGCCGTTCCCGGTCCCCCGCCAGGGAATGGAAGGGATGGTCTTCGAGGGACCGGGTCCGGTCAACTACACTTTATCTGTGCCACGGATCGTATCTGTTGTGCCACTTATGGTATCTGTCCCACCAGTCATTGTAATGCACCCGGATTGCTCCGGCGAATCCGTTGAAAAGGAGGTCACCGTTCTCAAGAAACTGCAGAATGGCATAATATCCGTTTCCATAGTTCTCGGGACCCAAAATCGTCAAGTGGACGGTATCGCCCGTATCCCAATCCAGCCCCTGCACTACCCAACCCAGATCGGGAATGTAACCGCCTACGACTGCCATGTTGCCGGAATCACTGTGGAGTGGAATCATGCTGGGTGATGAGACATCCGGCCGCCCCCATGCGGATTCCCATGAGTGTGTCCTGGTATCCCACTGGAAGCGTTCAACTCCGTGCGGTCCAGGGTATGCCGGCCCCATGAGGCCGATCTTAATAAAGTTATTTGGTGCGGCCTTAAGCGCAGGCTCGACCGATTCCGGAATATTGTTCACGACAAAGGCCCCATAACCATGCACGACCACGGACTGCTCCGACTGTATCCATTCGGGCAGGGTCGTATAACCGCAGGTTACCGGAATGGTGCCTGCAATGCGTTCGGTAAAGCCGGCGGGTATTTTGTCGCGCCAGAACGCCACCAAATTCATTTGCTTATTGCCGTCGGTGATGATCACGAGCTTGTCTTTATCTTTGCCAAAACCCATGAGTGTCGGGGAAGACCCGCTCCCATTATCAAACCTTGCAATGGGGGCAACTTCAGTACTCGTTGAATAAGTGCTGGACCATGCACCGTCTGTTGCCTTGTCGGAAATGGTTTTTCCGGTCCATACCAATTTGCGCATGACCGTATTGCTCACGATATAGATACCGTTTTTCTCATCGACGCAAAGCGAGTTGCTCACCCGCTCCCCGGCGGCAAAAGGGTAGAACGACTTGGTTTTGAGGGTGAGCTGCCGATCGATGACCGCCACTCCATTGGTAAAAGTCACGATAATATGACCGTCATAGGTCATGCTCAGCCCCATGGCACGAGCGCCGGTGGTACCCTGAATTTTGAGAACGGGATCGTCGAGTCTGTAGCGAATCTCTATGCCTGCCTCGGGGCGACGCGGATTTTTTAAGGCGATACCGAGTATTACGCCATTGTAGTTAGCGTAGAGCACGTTTTCGCTGCTAACCAGGGTGTAAACTCCATTCCCCATACGCCCGGCATAGTTGTCGCCGAAAAGGGATTTCAGGTAAGCATCCATGTCGCTCGGGGTCATTCCAGCCGCGGGCGCCTCACCAAATGCCTGGAGGGTTTCATCCGAGACTGCCGGATATGTCCCATTCGATATTAGGTCAAGGAGATCCAACTTTGCGACCGGTATCCACTGCTTACCCTTTTTATAAATGTACTGGACGCGGTCCGTGGAAGGCTGCCACATGTAGTCCGGGTTCGTGGAGGCAAGCGTCATGAGGTTACCTGGGCCGCCGTAGCTGATTTTCTCTTTTTCCGGGTCCACCAGGAACGCTCCTTTTGGAGGTCCGTAAGGCGTGGAGTCGCTTGCGGAAGAATCAAAATGCACGATCCCATAAAGCGAAGACGCCAGGTAAGGGTTGGGTGCCGGGCGGTTCACGGGATACGATTTCTTGTTGAAACAGTCCGGTGAGCAGGCCCAAACCGGTGCCGCCCCAAGGGTGAGTACTGCCAGTATGAGCATTGCGAGACCAGCCGTCGCGGGTATACGCTTCATTACGTCTCCTTCTTGTGGTTGGTACTCATCGATCTTTAAAATTCTTGGCATAAGCCCGAAGGTTGCCGATCAGTCCGTGATTCGCGCAAGGACACAACCGGTCAACCTTCATAAATTACCGTGACACAAGGTCCGAAGAAGATAATGAGATCCATTAATGCCTTCTATTGACGCGGCTCGTCACCCCCCTTGCATTGCTAAGCCAGCCCGGTGGCAATGAATTCGCTCTTCTCATGGACAAAGCTCCACCCGAATCGGTTTTCAACCCGACCTTCCTGGACGGCTCTTTGCAATGAGCCTTTTATCCATGTCCTGCATCGCTGATCCTGATTCTCGCCATGGCCGCACTGCCGACAGATTTCTTAACATTTAGAGCAAAATCCAAGCCATTGAATGCCAATGCAACGGGGAGCGTGGCGGGTCGGCGGATTCGGAAAGGAGGAGACCGCCTGAGTTCCCTGAGATAGTATATGGAACTCAGTTTGGGGGGAGACCGATCTTGATCGGATTTTCAGGACGGTCCGGGATTTCGTCGTCCTGCCCGATGGAGGGTGGTATGAGTTTTCTCAAGACCGAACTTCGAACAGAATGGAATTCTGTTTGTCCGGCAACGACTTAGGGCTATAAGTCCGAATTTACCGGTTGAGATAAGTTAATAGCCTCCCGTTGGGGTTCTCAGGAAAAAACAGGATTCGGATGTCGTGCGGCTTTACAGGAGAAGGGATGAAAAAGATCGTCCGTATACCATCGATACCTTTCTGCTTGGCACTCTTGTTGGCGCTGGCGCTCATCTTTTGCCGATACGATTCCGCTTATGCCGAGACTTTGAGGAGACCCAGCGTTCTCATAATTTACCCTTTTGACCGTTTACTGCCGTTCAATACGCTATTTTTTTCGGGGGTCAGCGAAGCTCTGGAGCCGTATGACCTGAACATGTTCGATATTCTCCAGGAAAACCTTGACCTGAACCGGAATTCCAGCAGCGAGTACCTCGATTCCCTGGCTGCCTATTATACTGCCAAGTACGCCTCCAGGAACTTTGACGCGATCATAACGCTTGGTGGGTTGGCCACGGATTTCCTGCTCAGCCGATGTCGCGGACTCTCGCCGAGAACCCCTCTCGTGCCTGTTCTCACAGCCTTCGAGACGTATTCATCCGAGAATGCTTTGAGGAGAATTCTCCCTGTTGTGGTTGATCTGGATCTCCGCCACACCATCAATCTCATCCTTCGCTTGCAACCCAATCTCAGGAAAATATACATCGTCGGGGACAGAAAAGGAGAAGGGGATTTTATCCGGCACGTGCGACAAGTCATCTCGGAGTATAAAACTGGACCGGAATTTGTATTTCTCAATGTGAACCGATATGATGATCTGCTCGCCGCCGCTAAAGTTTTGGACCCGGGTGACGCCGTTCTCTTCATGGCCTATCTCACGGATGGTGCGGGCAACTCCTACTCTTCGCAGTTTGTGGCCAGTAGACTGGCCGAGACTGCTGCCTGCCCAGTGTACGGGATTATGGAAACCTATATACAAAGCGGTGTAGTGGGAGGAGCCATGATGCCGTTCTCTAAGGAGGGCTTGGCCGTTGGCGATATTCTCCTTCGCCTTTTCGGTTTGAAGCCGGATGCACCGGAAGATGAAGAAACAAGGCTCCCCGCCGCAAAGCTCGTCGATGAGCGCGCAATGCTCAGATGGGGGCTTTCGGAGGACGATCTGCCCCCCGGCTACGAAGTCGTGGACCGATCACCTTCCTTGTGGCGCGATTACGGGCGACAGGTGAGCGGCGCCATCACTTTTTTCTTCGTGCAAAGTGCTCTCATTTGTGGACTCTTCATTCAGATCCGGAGAAGGAGAGCGGCTGAGGGTAAACTGCTGGGCACACTGGGGGCTCTCAAGCAAAAACAGCAGGAGTTGAGCGGCGCAATAACACTGCAGAACAATGCTCTCGAAAACCTGCGCGAAAAGGAAACAACACTCCAATCCATACTCTCGACCATCCCGGTGGGTGTCCTGGTTATCGATGCCGGATCCGGAACAGTCCGAATAGCAAACAGGGCCGCAACGGAAATACTCGGTACTTTCCCGGGGGACATGACGGGTACGCCCTGCCCGGAGCTGTTCCGACCGTTCATCGCCGAACAGGCCAACGGATTTTTTCACAATGAGAACCAACCTCTGGAAGACAGTATTTTACTTGATCACGGCAGGGAAATTCACGTGCTCAAGCGGGTTGACCGGGTGTCGCTGGGGGGGAAAGTTCATATCATCGGGTGCTTGCTGGATATCACGGAAAAAAAGCTTGCCGAACAGGACGCTCGCAAACAAGCGGAGCACCTTGTCCACGCCGACAAGATGATATCATTGGGTACAATGGCAGCCGGTATAATGCACGAGATAAACAACCCGAATAATTTTATCTCCTTGAATGCTCCCATGCTTAAAAAGGCTTGGGAGAGCGTGCGGAGAATACTAGACGAATACGCCGCAGAGAACGGGGATTTCCTTGTGGAAAAGACCCCATATTCGCGAGCCAGGAAGCACATCCCCATCCTCATAAACGGTATCGTCGAAGGCTCGGAGCGCATACGGAATATTGTCGGGGACATGAAGGAGTTCGTATCCCAGAAACCCTTCGAGGCTAAAGAGGAGGTGGCGATAAATTCCGTTTTGAAATCTTCGCTGAACCTCCTGGCGAGTAAGTTGAATAAATCCACGAAATACCTGCACGTGGAGTATGGCGAGAATATACCGACAGTGGCTGCGAATGCCCAGCGTGTGGAGCAGGTGTTAATCAACCTGATCCTGAACGGCGCCGAGGCGCTGACCAGCATGGAACAGTCTTTGTGGATACGATCGTATTATGAATCCGCACAGGAAAAGGTTGTCGTGGAGATTAGAGATACCGGCCAGGGGATTCAACGCGAGCACCTGAACAGGATTTTCGACCCCTTTTTCACAACCAAACGGGAAAAAGGAGGGACCGGCCTGGGTCTGGCCATTTCGCAGAAAATAGTCGAGGCTTACGGCGGGCGCATAGTGATCTCGTCGCCTGTGGGGGAAGGCACCACCGCTGTCCTGACGCTTCCCGCAGTCAACGAGAGCAGCAGGAGCGACTCATGAGCATCCAAACTTTTCCCGACCATCCTATATTGCTCGTGGACGATGAAGCACAGGCACTGGAGAGTTTTTCCATCATTCTCGATTTCAACGGCGTCAACAACCTGCTCCCATGCCAGGACGAATCCATGGTCATGGACATCCTCGAAAAAAATGACGTGGAAGCCGTGCTGCTGGATATGATCATGCCGACCGTTTCGGGGGAGAGTCTGCTCGATGAGATCACTTTGAAGTATCCCGATATTCCCGTCATTATGATTACCGCCGTCAACGATGTTCAGACCGCTTTTCGGTGCATGCGCAAGGGGGCGTTCGACTACTTGACCAAGCCTGCCGACGCCGATCAACTCGCCTCCACCGTCAAACGCGCGATCGACCACCACTCGGTGAAGCGGCAAAAAAACCTGCTGGTGCACCACATACTCACCGACAGCCTCGAAAGGCCGGAGGTGTTTTCGGAAATCGTCACGAAGGACAGAAAGATGATGAGCCTGTTCATGTACTGCGAGGCCATAGCGCGCGGGAATGAACCGGTGCTTATCACCGGCGAGACGGGAGTGGGCAAGGGACTTTTCGCGCGAGCCATCCACCTTGCAAGCGGCAGGCGGGGCGAGTTCGTTGTGGTGAATGTTGCGGGGGTGGATGATCATGCATTTTCCGACACCCTTTTCGGGCACAGGAAGGGTGCCTTTACAGGGGCGACCGAGGTACGCAAAGGGCTTATTGAAACGGCCGCGGGCGGGACGCTGTTTCTCGACGAGATCGGGGACCTGTCGGGCGGCTCACAGGTCAAGCTGCTCAGGGTACTCCAGGACCGGGAGTACTTTCCGCTCGGATCGGACAAGCCGCGCGCGGTTGAAGCGAGGATTGTGGTGGCGACCAACAGGGAACTGGATCAGCTCGCGACCGATGGCTCCATGCGTCAGGACCTCTATTATCGGCTGAGGACCCATCACGTGCACGTTCCGCCCCTGCGTGAGCGAATCAACGATGTTCCGTTGCTCCTGGACTGCTACATCGAAGAGGCTGCACAGGAATTCGGCAAGCCCAGGCCGCACTATCCGCCGGAGCTCATACAGCACTTGATGGCCTACAATTTCCCCGGGAATATCCGGGAATTGCGGGCGATGGTCTATGACGCCGTCGGCAAACACTCTTTCGGAGTGATGTCGATTGGCTGTTTCCGGGAACACATGGACCAGGGACATTCTGAAAGAGGGGAGCCGGTCGTGGATGCCGGGATTTTTCAGAATGTGGAGAAGCTCCCGACCATAAAAGAGGTATGTAAAGCCCTTGTTGCCGAAGCGATGTCCAGGGCGCGGAATAATCAGAGACTCGCTGCCGCCATGTTGGGAATTACGCCGTCGGCGCTAAACAAGAGGCTGAACCAGTGAGCAGGGGCTTCCCTACCGATGACGGCCGCGGCAAGGGGGCTTCAGGAATTCGGAATGGCGTTAAACTTTATCGAGTTCAAAGTGTTTGCGAGGACTTTTACCGACGTGTGCCGGAGAACACGATAAAGGGGAGATCTTGATTCCATGTGCCTGTCCTAATCCACTGAATCTCGGCGCCAGCTTTTTCTTCCGTAGGCAATTCCCAGCTTGTCCATTCGTTTGCGGAGGGTATTGGGGTGGATGTTCAGGATCTGCGCCGCTCCGCCCGGCCCGTTGATCTTGCCGCCGGCCTTCTCCAAAGCCTGCCGGATGTGCCGGGCGTTTATCTCCTTCAACGATGCGAGGGGCCGGTCTTCACTCGAATGTCGGACGGCCCCGCAGTATTCGGACACTACCGGGGGGAGCAGCATTTCAAAAGACAGGGGACCATGCCGGTGGTGGATCAAAGCTCGTTCCACCGTGTTCTCCAGTTCCCGTACGTTGCCCGGCCAGTCGTAGTTGATGAGCCTGTTTACTGCACCGGGGGCCAGGGCGGGGCGTTCTTCGAGTTTTAATTCCATGGATTTGCGGTGGATGAAATGATGTACCAGCGCCGGGATATCCCCCTTCCTCTGCCTTAGCGGAGGGATAATGATTGGAAATACGTTGAGGCGGAACCACAGATCTTCCCGGAATCTACCGGTGGCGACCATTTCCTCCAAGTTCCTGTGCGTGGCCGATATGACGCGGATGTCCACCGGTATGGAACGGGTCCCCCCCACGCGTTCGATTTGTTTGTTTTGAAGGACGTGCAACAACCTGACCTGCGCCTGAAGCGGGAGTTCTCCAATCTCGTCAAGAAAGATGGTTCCTTTGTCGGCCCGCTCGAAGCGCCCTCTTTTCTGGGCTATGGACCCCGTGAACGCTCCCTTCTCGTGACCGAAAAGCTCGCTGTCCAAAAGAGTTTCGGGGATGGCTCCGCAGTTCACCTTTATGAACGGTCCCTCCTTGCGCGGAGAAGCGCTGTGGATCGCGTTGGCAATGACCTCCTTCCCCGTGCCCGTCTCCCCGAGCAGCAATACGGGGCTGTCGAGGGGGCTCACCTGTTCGACCATTTTCATCACTGCCTGTAGACCGAAATCCGAGCCGACGATTTCTTCTCCGGACACCGATCTCAACTCGTTGAGAAGATACCGATTGTCATCGGCCAGCATCTGCTTGAATCGAACGACTTCCTGGTGCTTCAATGCGTTTGCCATGGCAATGGCAAACGGCTCATGCAGCAGCCGTAGCAAGCGGGCATGTTCGTCGGTGTATCGGTTCGAGCCGTCCGCTATCAGTCCGAGGCTTCCGATTTGATTTCCTTCAAGCTTGAGGACCATGGTCATGAGGGAAACGTCCCCTTTCAGTCCCAGCCTCTCCAACGACTCTCTGAAAACCCATTTCGGAGTGGGCTGGTCCACAATGCGGACGACTTCTTCACTCTTCAAAAAGGCTTCCCATTCCATGCGGCCTGCCTCCGGCAGCGGCACGACCTGCTCGTAGCCTTCCGGAGGATCGGCGCCGGCCAACGCGACGAACTGCAGGACGTTCAGATCCGAATCCTTGATATGCAGGCTCATCTGAACCACGGGAATGAATTGCCTGATGTACTCGTAGCAGCGCTTCAACGCTGTTTTGATATCCAGGCTGCTGCAAAGGCGCAACGTTGCCTCACGGAAAAAAAGATTCACATCCCAGTCCGTCATTTTCCCCTCGATTCCAACATCCCGGATCGAATTATCGGCCACGGGTCATCCCATCGGGCTTCAATTTTACAATGGGGTAAAAATGAACCATAGCATAATAATTTTTACCCTATAAGGTAAATAATTTCCTTCCGAAAAGTGGGTTCCGATGTAACTCATTGAATT
>LUZV01000158.1 GCA_001603765.1 Anaerolineales bacterium Chloro_02
ATTCATTATTTTTCATATCTGGCCTTTTCCTCTGCGTCGGCATAAAGATAGCAAGCTGCCATGTGAGTATCTGTCCGATAAAATTCCCGCGGATATTCGCCGTCACAAATCGGCATACGCTTGGCGCAGCGATCTCTGAAATAGCAATAGTTCGGCATATCAATCGGGTTAGGGACGTTGCCGGGGATGTTATACAGCCGGTCAACCTTCTTATTGATCACCGGTTTTGACGCCATCAGACCCACTGTGTATGGGTGACTGGGATGGTTAAAGACCTCATCCGCCGTCCCCTTCTCAATGACTCTGCCTGCGTACATAACGACCACATAATCCGCCATCTCTGCCACCACGCCCAGGTCATGGGTGATGAGCATAATGCTCGAGTGGATTTTATCTTTCAGGGTCCGCAGCAGATCAAGAATCTGCGCCTGAATGGTCACGTCCAAAGCGGTTGTAGGTTCATCGGCGATAATCAGGCTGGGGTTGCATGCCAGCGCCATAGCGATCATGATGCGCTGTCGCATACCGCCGGATAACTCATGCGGGTACATCATATACACGCCTTCCTGATTGGCGATGCCTACCATATCAATCATCTTCAATGATAGCGCCTTGACCTCTTCTTTCGACATTTCAGGGTTGTGAAGCTGAATAACCTCATCAATCTGATGTCCAGCCCTAAAAACCGGATTCAGGCTCGTCATCGGCTCCTGGAAGATCATCGAAATCTGCGCTCCCCGGATCTTTTCCATTTGGTCCGTTGGAGTTTTGGCAATGTCGTAAACCATATCCTCTCCATTGAAGCGGATTTCGCCTTCAACGGTCTGCCCTTGGGGTCTTTGCACTAACTGCATCAGCGAAAGAGCGGTAACGGATTTTCCGCAGCCAGACTCGCCCACCACACCCACGGTTTTACCTTTGGGAATATCAAACGAGACGCCATCGACCGCTTTCACGGTGCCAATGTCAGTAAAGAAATAGGTATGCACGTTGTCAAATTCGACCACATTATCAGGATCGCGCATGACGGCGGTATATTCACTCTTTGGCACATTTTGTCGATTGCGTTTTTTCTCGATCTCGTTTGTAATACGGCGATTCTCGCGCGAGATACGAGCGGACTCGCGCGCGGTGAGGTGAATACTCTCGGTTACCCGAATTTCTTCAACTTCAGCAGTTATCTCATTTATATCTTTTTCTTCCGTCATGGCTGTTCCTATCGTTTCATTTTCGGATCGTAAGCGTCGCGCAAACCGTCACCAACAAAGTTGAATCCCAGCACGGTGAGCAAAATAAGCATACCAGCCGGCAACCAGATAAACCAATACGTGGTCATCACATAGGGGTCCGAAGCCAGGTTGATGATGCTGCCCCAGGACGCCAGGGGATACTTGATGCCAAGTCCCAGGAAGCCCAGAGTTGCCTCGAAGATGATTACGCCTCCCAGGCTGCCTGTGGCGATCACAATCAGCAGCGGCATCACATTTGGCACCAGATGGCGGAAAATCTTGCGGCTGGTGCGGATGCCGGTGGCTTCCGTTGCGACCATGAAGTCTTGTTCACGCAAAGATAAAATCTGACCGCGAACCAAGCGCGCAATACCCGTCCAGCCCATCAAACCGAGGATTGCCATAAGGATAAACAAACGCCTCATTGGGCTGACTTCGAGTGTATCCATCACCGAACCAAAGATAATTACCATCGGGAAGTATGGAATACTATTAAAAAGGTCTACAAAACGCATCAAGGCTGTATCGACAGCGCCGCTGAAATAGCCAGAGATACCGCCAATAATCACGCCAATAGCCGTTTCCAGAAGCACCACCACAAAACCAACCATCAGCGAAACCCGGCCGCCATACATCAGGCGGGTCATCTGATCCATCCCGTTGTTATCGGTGCCGAGCGGGTGGTGCGCGTTTGGAAATTCATACATCTTAATGATCGTGCTGGTTGTCTCCCGCTTGATGTAATAGTTAATATTCACACGTACGACGTTATAGTCAACGCCGTTGTAACTAAATTCAGGATCATGCTCAGTAATTGCCTGGCGAGCCAATGTCTTAAATTCAACAGGTAAAAACTCTTTTTGATCCAGTGGATTAACAATGATGTTGGAAACCTCAGCAAAAGCAACGCCATCAGCTTTCTTGATGGTGTTTGAGCCTTCATCATATTGAATTGTGTAACGGGTTCCATCCACCTCAAACGAGTCTTCATTATCTTTCATGGCATTGGAGCTCGCCAGTCTGAATGGGAATGAGTTGACAATAGCACTATTTGCCTGATCGTAGGGGTCGTAAATCGCCAGAGATGCGATTGCCACGTTCTGCTCAGTCGAAAGAAAAGTCTTTTTTCCAGATTTGGTAACGTGATAATTCTCGCCTTGGAATTCAAACATCGTCTCTTTGGCGGTTTTTGCAGCAAGATAGGCTTCTTCAAGCCCATCAGGAACTGGATTTCCACCGGAAGGAACAAGCTGCCCAACCAGGTCTTCAGCGACAATTTGCAGTTTTACAATGCGATATGTGCCTTCCCCCTCGGCAATATAAGTGTGCTCAACGCCATTAACCGTAAAGGTTGGTTGCTTCTTACCAGACGCCAAAAGGAAGTTAGCGCGCGCGAGAGCGCCAAATTCCTGTCCCTGAGCCACCACATAACGAAGCTCGGTATTAATGATCGCGCCTGCGTAATCCTTATAAATATCATTCTGGGTATAAAAAACCTGAGTCTGAGAATAGGGCGAAAGTGCAGGCCCCAGAAACGAGAAGATAAACATTACGATTAGGATTACCAGACCAACTAACGCCAATTTATTACGAAAAAATCGCTTCGCCACCAACATGCCTGGCGAAAGCACCTTGATGCGCCTTTGGTCATCCAATGCGAGCTGCGTCGGAGGCGTGGGCCTGGGCGGCAGCTTTTGTGGTTCAGCAGGCTTGGTTGGTTCCAATGGTTCGGACATTTTATCGAGGTCGCTCATTTTCCGTTACTCCTAATTTACTCTAATACGTGGGTCAACAACCGCATACATAATATCCGCGACCAACAAACTGACCTGGGTGAGAATCAGCAAGAATGACAGGTAGAACATCGCGAATGGGATATCTCCCCGAATCATTGCCTGATAAGAGATATAGCCAATACCAGGTATCTGATACATTGTCTCAGTAATTTGAGAGCCGGTAAACATGCTTGGCAGAATGCCGCTCATGGTCGTCACCAATGGAATTAGAGTGTTGCGAAAAGCGTGTTTGTTGATAACGACCTTTTCAGGCAAGCCTTTAGCACGCGCCGTGCGAATATAGTCGGAGTTGAGCACTTCCAACATGTTTGTGCGCGTATAACGCATCAGACCGCCTACAGAAAGCATCATCAAAGTCAAAATAGGCAGAACCATATGATATCCCTTATCTAAAAACTGCATAAAAGGGGTCATAGTTGTGTAAAACCGACCGGTTAGACCATAAAGCGGGAACCAACCCAACTTGATCGAAAATACGTACTTCAAAACAGTCGCGAGGAAGAACGTCGGCAGTGAGATGCCCATCAACGCGAAAATTGTAATAGCATAGTCCGTTGCGGTGTATTGCTTACGCGCAGCCAGGATGCCCAATGGAATGGCAAGCCCAACCTCCAGAAAAAATGTTATGATGTTAACAACAATAGAGATCCCAATCACCTCATTAAATTTCCGAGTCACTGGGACGCCGTAATGCCAGGAATCACCAAAATCGCCACGGACGGCATTTTTTGCCCAATCAATAAATCCGGGGATGATGCCTTTATTCAATCCATAAACTTCATTTAGCTGATCTAACCATTCCTTATAAGTCTTGGTACTCAGCGGGTTCGAAGCTCTCTGCCGGGCGATCGTCTCAACGTACGATGTCGGCAAACTGCGAATAACGGTATAAACGAGCAAAGCACCAAATACGATGATAAATACACCCAGAAACAATCTCCTTAGGATAAAATTTCGCATACTCTTCCCTCGCCTTACTCTACTTTCTTATTACTGATTCATGTTATTTGACAAAATGAGCCCACCCAAAATCGGTGGGCTCATCTTTTCCATTATCCGAACAGTTCCTTACGGTTAGTTCATCTCAAGCAGTTCAAGATCGTTCATCCAGCCCCAGAAAGTGGTGATGTCAGGGGTGATGGTGCTGATTTTGACACGCTCTGTGCTGAAAATGACAACGTTCTTGCGCTGGTATGTTGGAACCTCAACAGCCCAATCAATGATCTTCTCAAGGGCTTCTTTGTAGATAGCCTTGCGGAAGTTCTGGTCATCGCTCTTACGCGCCTCAAGAATCAGGGTGTCGAGATCTGCGTCCTGGATATGGTAGTGGTTGGACTCAGTAGAGCCTTCCAGACCGACAACGTTGCCGCTGTAATAGACCTGGTACATATCAGGATCGATCGTAGCGCCCCAGGCTGCAGCCCAGAGTTCCTGCTGACCGGAATCAAGT
>LUZV01000159.1 GCA_001603765.1 Anaerolineales bacterium Chloro_02
GTCTCTTGCTTATGCAGTATCCCGCTGGAACCTAGACCACTCGCTCGGTCGGGAGACCAGCGAGAACAAAGGGTTTGGAAGTTTTATGACACCACATCGGGAGGAGCTTGCTCCTCCCGATCCTTTGAAATTCAGTCTAACTTTTTTGCCCAACTTGCGGAAGGGTCTCAGCCCTTTTGCCTTAAATCCTTGCCACGCCAGTCTCGCGCGCGGCGGCGGCAACTGCCGCCGCCACAGCCTTGCCGACACGCGGATCGAACGCGGCAGGGATGATGTAATCTTCATTCAGTTCATCCGCCGAAATCAGCTCCGAAAGCGCGTTAGCCGCCGCGATTTTCATCTCAGCGTTGATGTCGCTGGCGCGCACGTCAAACGCCCCGCGGAAGACGCCCGGGAACGCCAGAACATTATTAATCTGATTGGGGAAGTCGCTCCTGCCGGTGGCAATCACGCGGGCTCCTCCGGATTTTGCATCCTCCGGGAAGATCTCGGGAGTGGGGTTGGCGCAGGCGAAGATAATCGCGTCCTGATTCATGGACCGCACCATTTCCGCGGTCACCAGTCCCGGCGCTGAAACGCCGATGAAAACATCCGCGCCAATCAGCATCTCTGCCAGCGAGCCCGCTTTTTTCCGCCGATTGGTCAAACGCGCGATAGCTTCTTTTGACGTGGTCATGACTTCTTGCCGACCTTCAAAAATTGCTCCGCGCCGGTCGCACAGAACAATATTTTGGTAACCATCTGCCAAAAGCAGCTTGGCGACAGCCACCGCCGCGGCTCCAGCCCCGCTGATCACAATTTGGACGTCTTCTTTGCGTTTTCCGACAACTTTCAGAGCGTTGTTAAGCCCAGCCAGGGTAACAATGGCTGTGCCGTGCTGGTCATCATGAAAAATCGGGATATCGCACTTTTGCTTTAGCTTTTCCTCAATTTCAAAACAGCGCGGGGCGGAAATGTCCTCAAGGTTTACTCCGCCAAAAGATCCGCTGATGAGATAAATTGTTTCGACGATCGTATCCACATCCTGGCTTTTGATACAGAGCGGGAAGGCGTCCACATCGCCAAAGGTTTTGAATAACACACATTTGCCTTCCATCACAGGCATGCCGGCTTCAGGTCCGATATCCCCAAGCCCAAGCACAGCGCTGCCATCAGTAACCACCAGGCACATATTCCAGCGGCGGGTCAGGTCATAGCTTAGGGCTGTGTCTTTTTGGATTTCAAGGCAGGGCTGCGCCACACCGGGGGTATAGGCAAGCGAAAGATCCTCTTTGGTTTTTACCGGCACAGCCGCAATAACCTCAATCTTTCCGCGCCATTCGAAATGTTTTTTCAGGGATTCTTGTGCGTAATTCATGCTTGTTCCTCAAATGGGAATCGATAATCTAAGCCTAGCGCGTCTCGCACGGCGAGAATTTCTTTCTGCACCGCTTGTCCGATGGGCACGCCCTTGTCTCTGCGTTCTAACCAAACGAGGTACTCCTTCTCGCCAGCGGTGTAAATCCGCTCTTCTCCGGGGGCTTTCTTCGACGCGCGCAAGTCCCGCAGGATGTCTCCGGTGATCTTCTTGAATGTTTCCAGCCCCATAAACGCTTCCGGGTCGATTACGATAAAGAAGTGTCCAAGATGGAAAGGTGTTTTTTCGCCGTGTTCGCCAATCCCGGAGAGTTGATGCAAGAAGCTGCCTGCCTGCAGCGCCGCCGAGAGAACCTCGACCACAGTGGCATAGCCGTAGCCCTTATAGCCTGCCAGCTCCTCACCGATGCCGCCAAGCGGCGCCAGAGCAGCCTCGCCCGTGGTAAGGTCGATCAGGATTTGCTTGCTGTCGGTCTTGGGCTTGCCGTCCGAGCCGATCACCATGCCCTCGGGCGTGTCTTTGCCGATGCGGGCGTAGTATTCGATTTTGCCGCGCTGCACAATTGAGGTGGCGCAGTCGAGCATGAAGGGGAAGTCCTCATCGGTTGGGAAGCCGACGGTCAGCGGATTGGTGCCGAGCATGTTTTGCACGCCGAAGGTAGGCGCGATGGAAGGGCGGGCGTTTGTGCCGGTGATCCCAATCATGCCGGCGTTGGTTGCCATGCTCGTCCAATAACCGGCGATGCCGTAATGGGTGGAATTGCGTACCGCCACCATACCCATGCCGCAGTTGCGCGCCTTGTCAATTGCCATTTCCATCGCCCGATAGCTCGCGACCATGCCCATGCCGTCGTTCGCATCCAGCACGGCGGTGGTGAGCGTCTCGCGGAGGATATCAATCTTGGTGACGGGGTTTTGAATCCCGGCGGTGATACGGTCGATGTAAATCGGCTTAAACCGATTGCAGCCGTGGCTTTCGATGCCTCTGCGGTCGCTTTCGAGCAGAACGTCAGCGCAGATCGCCGCGTCTTCCCGGGGGACGCCGTAGCCAACAAACGCGTCGGTGAGAAATGCGTCCATCAGTTCCCATGATACATAAGGTCTGGTTTCTTCCATTATTCTCCTTTTGAACTAGATTTTTCTTGACTTTGCCAAGTTTGGCTTGTTATCACAGCACGGCGCGGCTGGATTGATTGCCGCGGATGCTGAGCATAAACAATAAAAGCATCAAAAAGCTCAACCCTGCTACTGTCAGCCATATCAGATAGGCTTGCGGAATGGACTCGAGCAACAGCGCGATCAGGGGGATGCCCGCGGCAGAACCAAGGCTGTTCGCGAACTGAACCCGCCCAAAATATTTGCTGTAATCTTGCTTTCCGAAGAAATAATTGGTCATCCAAGTGATTGAAACAGTGCCCATTGCAACCCCGATGCCAATTGTCAGCAGCATCAGCACGAGGAAAGGTAGGGAGCGGATGAAAATCATGAAAAAGCAGCAGAGAGTCATCATCAGCCCGGCAATAAAAGTACCGGTTTTTGTGCCTGCCCGGTCATAAAGGTTGCCAAGCACAAACTTCCCAATCAGCATCGATCCAGCGTACGCAGAAGTGGCGGCTGAAATTTTGGAAACAGAAAAATGGAGGTCATTCATATAGATGGGCAGGTTTGCCAAAGTGCCCGCGCCGGTCAGCCCGGAGAGGAACGCCGCCGCCAGAAAAGCCCAGAACCAAATGGGGAACGGTGTGCGATCTGTTTTTGGTTGTTCCGCTTCGACGCTGGCATTGGGTGCACCCTGGATCTCATCGCATACCAGGTGAGTCACGAGCCACGCGCAAGGCAGCGCGACAGTCAGCGTGACCATGCTCAACAAAAAATAACCAGACCGCCATCCGTGGGTATGAATGAGGTTGTTTACGATCGGGTTGAGCAGCATAGGACCCAGCCCACTGCCAGCTAAAGCCAGGCTGAGGGTGGAGCCGGTGTTGCGCGTAAAATGGCGCGTCATGATGATGGAAACCGGGATGATGGAGATGCTGCTGAACAGAACCCCGATAACGCCGGCAATAAGGTAAAAATGGAGCAGTGTTCGGGCAGTGCTGAGACCAAAATAACATAAGCTGGTTGCCGCGATTCCCAGGAGCATTGGCTTTTGAATGGCGTTTTTTGCGTAGAACCCGCCCCAAAACAGCGCCGCTACCATCGAAGTCAGGGCGGTGATTGTGCCAGTCAGGGCGAAGGATGACCGGCTGACGCCTAAGTGTGCCGATACAACCGGATAGAAAATGCTTGTAACCGAAAGGACGATGCCCATTGTGGAAGCCATGATCAGAACGCAACCGATCAGGATCGTAAGATCTTTGGCTTTATTGGGCGAAGGTGTCATTGCCGTAATTGTAAACGAATAGACGAGATTATGAAGTAATCAGACACGCTTACATGACTGATCAGAGACGTTGGTTATGCCCGATCAGCCTGAGAACGTTGAGAAATCGATTTCGGAGGTGAAAGCTGGCTACTTTGGTTCCAGCGGAAAGAGCAAGTACATGGCAGGATTATCGAAAGCCTTAAGCCGCGACTCTGCGTTGTAATACTCCACTTCGTCTATCAACTGTGATTGGCGGAAGTTAGTGCCTGGCAGGTAGACTTGATGAAACCCCTGGCGAAGGCGAGCCAGACGGTAGGGCAGATACCAGGCGGGGCGGTTGCGAACTTTTAGCGCGGCGTAAACTCCCTCCTCCAAAACTACATGCACAAAGCCGTCCAGTTTCCCCGGGTAATTGGTCTGTCTGCCTAAAAAGTAGCGGATTTGCCCAGCTTCGTTAGGCTGAAAGGTGATAGCAGCATACGCGTCCACACTTTTCTTGCCCTTAATCTGCGAGCCGATTTTGGTGAATTCCCGGGAAAGTTTTACCGCGTCTTGATACAAATTGTCTTTGTTGGTGGTTATTTCCAAGCCATGAAAATGCAGAGCCGATGTGAGCGTTGCCACTCTCGTCCCAAATGGCAGAAGCGGATCAAAAAAGTATTTGTTTTCCTGGCTTTCCATGTTTTCTCCGCTGTTTATACCATTAACTTGCCATCTCTCATCACCAGATTGCCGTTCGCAGTGATGGTGGGATTAAGCATTACCAAATCGTAATGTCCTTCGGCATCCAACTTTCCACCCAGGGTCAGGTTGCGCCCGTGCCCGATGTGGCAAGTGGTGAGGGCCGACTCGTCTTCGATGTAGCATCTGCCCAGGCATTTTGCGAGCCGGTTTAGCCCAATGCCAAATTCGGATGCCAACAGGGTGTGGTCGTCCCTAAAAGAGGCGATATAAGCTCGAAGACGGTCGCCATCAGGACCACTGCCAATTGAGCAAATCTTCCCCTGACGATACTCCACCGCCAGCGGCTGCTGAAGAGGACCGATTTGACCAATCGCGCCGTCGAGCATGAGCAAGCCTTCAGTTTTATCTTCTTCAATTGGAATAAAAAACTCAAAGCTGGATGATGCCACATCACCGGGTTGTTGACAGTTGCCAGTTAACACACGAGGTGTGCGCCCATGAAAGCTGAAGCGCAAATCTGTGCCAATAGATGTGGTGACATGGAGATCCTGATGAGAAAGCAAGAGTTCAACAATCTTCTGCCCCTTTTGCTGAGCCCAGTGAGAATCTTCCCGGATAAAGTCGTAAGATAGTATTGAACGACCGTCGAGCGTGACAGGTGGGAAAGAGAGATAGCGCAGACCATTCTTCGTGGCACGGAGCACAAATTCGGTGGTTAGAAGCGAATAATCCGTCACGCCAATGGCGGCATGCGCGCCATCAAACAGCCCTTCGAGCTCTACCCGATGACGGCGCGGTTTGGTAAAGCGTACCAAAGTGACGTCCGCCTGGGCTCGTTCAGCTTCCTGCCTGAAGGCTTTTGCCTCGGAGGAATATTTTTCATCGTAGATAACCAACAATTTTTCTTTTGGCTTCAACGCCAACCATTGATCAACTATGATCCGGGCGCCAGCCAGGATTGAATCATCCATACTCTCCTCAGATTAAGAAAATGGGGGAAGGTTTTAATGTCCTTCCCCCAGCAAGTTTTCGTGTTTACTTGATGATGAACATATAGATGATTTGGAAGAGCAGAACAATCACAGCGGGGAGCCACTGTTTTCTGATCACACCAAAACGATCCTTCATTTCAAGTAGAGCCACCGGAACGATATTAAAGTTGGCTGCCATGGGGGTGCAGAGCGTGCCGCAATAGCCGCAGGTTAGGGCGAGCATGCCAATCGCTGCGGGGTTGCTGATGTACTGCAACACGAAGGGGTAGCCAATGCCAACAGTGATAACAGTAATGGCAGCAAAAGCGTTGCCCATGATGATCGTGAACAACGGCATGGCAATCGCAAAGACGACTAACCCTACAGCCACATTCCCTTCCGGAATCACCAATCCGACATAATGCGCAATCACATCCCCAACACCAGCTTTGGTAAAGATGGCACCGAGAGAGGCCAAAAGCATCGGGAGCATGCTAAGCGGACCAATCAAAGTGATCATGCGAGTGAAGTCATTCATAAATGTGGAAGGTTTGTTGTCCTTATTCATGAACATCAGAATGACAATTGCCAGGAAGACGCCAAAACCGATGCCAACGAGCGCGCCGAGCTTTGTGAACAACGCGAACGCAAGCGCAGAAAGACCGATCGAAAGCGTTGGGATAAAGATGTAGTAGCCAAAGCGTTCCGACATTTTTTGGCTATAAGCCGGATCAACACTTTCAGTCTTGCCCGGACCGACCTGCCGCAAAATGGCAGAGAGTGCCATGATCAAAATGAGCACGCCGTTAATCTTGGGGGAGATGAAGCGTCCAAAAGCCAATACGATACCGAGGGAAAGCCAAAAAACAAAGGTGCCATAACGCTTTGGGTTGGTTTTATCGAGCAGGTTCTTGAAGGCAACATATCCGGTTGCCAAACCCATCACCAAAAAAAGCAACTCTAAGAGCTTCGTTCCGAGAGTAACCTCCGGATTACTGAACCAGGTACTAATTGAAGTAAACCATCCAGCCATGTTAAGCCTCCTTTACTTCGGCAGGAGCTGCCTTATCGCCGTAGTATTTTTGCATATACTTGCGGTCTGAAATGAGTGTATAGACGATGTAAGTGATTGTGGCGAAAATCGCGACTGGGATTTGAACTTTTGCTAAAGATACCAGGTCGGATTCGATGCCCAAATTCTTTAATGTGGATTGAACCAACAACGCGCCAGAGCCTCCGACAAAAAGAACCTGTCCAAAGAACCAGGTAACATTTTCGGCGCCGGCTGCGTGCCCCTTAATGGCTTCAACATGTTCCAGATTGGGTTCGAGCCCTTTCGATTTAATCGCGCCGATGCTCATCGGCATCACAACCGGGCGAACGAAACCAGCCACACCACCGAAGCTAACGTTAAAAGCCGCGAAGATCAAACGCATGACAGCATAGGCGGAGATTACACTTGCCGCGGATGCGGATTTGACTTTGCCGATCAGTTTTGCGGCAGCTTCTTTTAACCCATTTCGTTCCAGGGTGCCAGTAACAAGAAGGGTGATAATGAAGATTGCCATACCTCGATTGGCAACAAAACTTGTACCTAATGTCTCGAGCATGCCGTTTACGCCAAGACCTCCCACCAGGGCAGTCACAACCATGGCTGCGATAATGATGAGGATGGAATCGAGCTTAAGGGCAAAGCCGAGAATGACAATTAATACACCTAATAATTTAATCATTCGTTCCTCCAAAGGTTAAAAGTAAAAAGAATAAAACATCAAACAAGCGATAAGAGTTAATCCCCGGCACCTCCTTTAGAAGAATCCCGAAGCCCATCAGCGGTTTTACAAATCAGCGGTCGTTTGCGATGCCAGGTCAGCTGAGTTCCGTGGGCATTAAGTGTTGCCGACTGTTCCATACAAACTGCGGAATCAGCCAGCATTTCCAGGATGGCAACATCCTGATTGAAGTGCGCCAGCGCGCACAGTTCCAAATATTTTCCTTGCGCGGTCTCATCCGAAACTTCCGCCACAAAGCTTACCGCCGTCACCCATGGAAAACGAACAGAAGCATAATTGTGGACGGACTTGTATGGGGATGGGATCCAGTAGGTAATTATATCCTGATAATAATTGGCAGGGAACAGTGACGGCAGCCATTTATTCGCATAGGTATAAAAGCGATCGCGCCATTCACGATTGAGCGAGATGATCCGGTCATCTTTTTTTAAGGATTCTGCCACAACATGCTCAACGGCTTTGTTGACCATTAAGTTGCTCTCAAACCCCGGTTCGTTAATGTGAAAGAAGTAGCCATAAAGGAGCGCTCTTGGCAGCCAAAATCCCTTAAACCAGGGTGAAGTGTAACCAGAAAAGGGCTGGTCCCATTCGTGGGTGGGCACGCCGTGGTCATCAACGATCACATCCGGAAGCCATTCACGCCAAACCCGGGTGAAAGCCTTCGCTTCCGTTTGGAAGGTGTCGTCTTTGAAGTATTCCGTTGCCAGTTCAGTGCCGAGGGCATTATATCGGGCGACGTGGAGCTTCCAGCGAGGGTTGTCTTGCATTAATTCGTAGTGGATGGCTGCTCCATCGGGGTTTTCAAACGGAACCATCACAAGGTTTAATGACTTCGAGAGCTTTCGCAATTCGGGGTCAACGGCGAGAGCTTTAACCAGGTTGAAATTTGTGTTAGTGCTCGAGACTTCGTTGGCGTGATGCCGGGCGTTGATGTAAACGCTGGGCTGAGCGCTGATCCACTTGACCCGCGGCAGCCACCCGCGCGGATCGGGCAAGACCTCGATAGCGTGAATCATGCGCCCCTGATAACTTTCTGCGACGGGATAAACTCGAAAGCCAGGGATCCTCTGCGCCTGTGTGATCAGGTTAATGTATTCCTGATACCCGATAACCTCTGTTTGAGGAACCTCAAATTTGTCGGGATCCATCGCTCTGCCGTTCAAGCGCAACTTTTTCGCGGCAGGCAGATGCCAAGTGATCAGAGGTTTTCCGCCGAGCGAGCAGTGAACAGTGGAGACGCCCACGCCAGCGATCGCGTTTTTCAAACGGCATTCGGCTGCCAATTTGCTGTATGCTTCAACCACCTTGCCCAAAGATTCTGGCCCAATAATGGAAAGGTAGACAGCAAGACCACCAGATTCCTGCTTGATTGAAGTGACACTTAGGCGCACATCAGAAGGCGCTAAAGCGCCAGCCAGCACTGTTTGGTTTTTCCGAATTTGAGGCTCGTGGGCTAAGCGTTCAGTAAGCTTCACGCGCAATTTTGGTTTTCCGGTTTTCTTGCGAATCACCGGCAGGATTAACCCAGGGCTGCTGATCACCTCACCTGTTTCACGTAGACCGAGCGTTCGAAAGTAATCTAATCCCACAAAATACAAATCTTCGTGCAGGGCGTCCAACGCCGAAAACCGGTCGGTGCGAGTCGGCAGATCGAAATCGGGCTCGGAAATTTCCAGGTTTAGCTCCAATTTGGAGAAGAAAGGCTGATTGGCGCTGGTGATTGCACCGCCAGTGGTCTTGAGGATAACCTCAGTGACGGCAGGCAGGACCTCGGACTGATAGACATCCCAAACCAGTTCCAGGTCGGTTTTAATTCTATC
The DNA here is from genome assembly GCA_001603765.1 of Anaerolineales bacterium Chloro_02. Classification (GTDB taxonomy): domain Bacteria; phylum Chloroflexota; class Anaerolineae; order Anaerolineales; family Anaerolineaceae; genus Mesolinea. Next base: position 8,990 of record LUZV01000159.1, read on the forward strand.
CTGCAGAACGATCTCGTCATTGATCGAAACGTTTATGTAGCCAGTGGGAGGATGGACCTTGCCAATATCGGGATAGCGATCAAGATATGGGCGCTCCGCCCAGACCGTTTTTAGCTGTTCTCTTAAAAGCTCATCGCCCTTTTCATTGAATGCGATAACCAGGTAGGTCAGATCTTCTTCGCCTTGATAATAATCGAATTCGATCCTGGAACGCTCCAGGTGCAGCTCTGCCGCCAAAATGTCATCGATTGGGTAGAGTTCCTGCAGAGGACGAATTGGCAAATCGAACCAGTGTTCGGGATCATCAGCTCTCACGGATGTGATCTTTGGCACAGCTCCATCTTCTTCAAGGAACTGGCTCTTCCCCTCGGGCAAATAAGATTTAAAGAGAATTTCAATGCGGTCAATCCCTTTGATGGTTTTCAATTGGGGACTGATAAATTCATCTATCCAGCTAAAGCCTTGTTTGTAAGCGGAAATCAACCGGATATCGATCTCAGCACCTTTGGATTCAACCCAAGTCTTAATTTCCGACGCCACTTCAGAGCGGATTTGCTTGTCTTCCGATAAAGCCGCTCTGATGACAACCTTATCCCCGGGACGGACCTTTGGGAGAGCCTTGTTCCTGAAAGCCGCTTTGAAGCGATTGACTTCCCAAGGAAAGGAGCGTTTGAGTTCCCAGATAGTTTGGTCAGCTTTATATGAATGAACCTGGGTTTTCTTGAACAAGCGGTTGCGTTTGTTCCAGTCCACTGCGTCCGGGTTGAAGAAACAGCTTAAATCAGAGTTATCCGCCGCTCCCAACGCTAACGCCCAGGCAAATTGACCGTCAGTTTGGCGCATGGCGAAATCGTCGCGTAAATGCGCCAGCCAAGCGCTGAGAGGCAGCACCGCGCGTGGTCTGCCAGAAGAGTCTAACAGACGGCTTGGGGTTTTGCCGGAATTGCCCGGCAGAACGAGTGCTAACAGGCGGGAAGTAAAAGCTGACAGGTCCCGACCCTCGAAATAAACTGTGTGCTCATCAACCCAAACCGAAGCTGGGGCGGCTGAGGCGCGGAAATGCATCATACCAGTTCGATCTGAAGCGATCAGCGGGAAGGAATAGCTCGTGGTTTGTGCCCCCAATACACAGGCGATATCCGCAGCGGCGGAGTAGGTGTCCAGCGTGGCATTCTCTGCAATATCCAAACCAACATCGACAAAATCTGGCAGAAAGTCGCCATTCAGGTCTTTTAGCCACGCGCCCAGGAGCAAAAAATTCTCAATGCCAATTGAAGCGGACTCGCCCGGAGTGGAAATTTGCATCGGCTTGTCTGAGGCGAATTGAAAACCTGAGGGAGGCGTTGTAATTTTGGCGCGCTGGCTGGTTGGAAAGAGCGCGCTGAAATCTGAGGTGAGGGTCTGCAATAAACTCGCTGCTTCGTTTTCGCTGTTCAGTGTGAACGTTAGGCGATTGGCCTCGCGCCTATAGCCAAGCGGACCCGCTGAGATGAACACATTAAAGTCGCCAGCCACAGAAGAAGGTTTGGCTGAGAGGACAGGAAAGTCAATCGCCAGGCTATGAAATCCGAGCACACCTGCCAGTTCCACCGCGAACTTACCGAGAAATAGCGGTGGGTCCTTAGAAATGCAGATGTGATAATGACAATTAAGAATCATAATTCTCCAACCGTGTCTGTCTTGATTGTTGTGGAGAAGGGTAGACTTGCTATCAATTTGAACGAACAAACCGATATTTTGTACAAATGCAATTATAATCAATATGCAGAAAATGGTACGTTTTCCATCAATATTCCTG
>LUZV01000160.1 GCA_001603765.1 Anaerolineales bacterium Chloro_02
TTTCCATCCTGGCAGTAATCGGAACAACCATCACGCCTTGGGCGATCTTCTACCTGCAAGCGTCTGTGGCAGATAAAGGCGTCTCGATGGATAAATACGGAGAAGCAAGAATCGACGTCACTTTTGGAGCCGCCTGGGGCAACGTGATTTCGGCATTTATCATCATTGTTACTGCCGCGACGCTTTTTAAAGTAGGTATTCACGTTGAGGATGCCAAAGACGCCGCCCTGGCATTGACGCCATTAGCCGGGGAAGCCTCCACAATTCTTTTCTCCCTGGGGCTGTTGGGCGCTTCGCTGTTGGCGGTTTCCGTGCTGCCCCTTTCAACCACTTACGCAATTTGCGAGGCATTTGGCTTTGAGCGCGGTCTGAACCGCAGCATGAAGGACGCCCCGGTCTTCTATGGGTCATTTATCGGCATCCTCGTCCTGAGCGTGCTGATCGTCCTAATCCCTGGGATGCCCCTGTTCCAGATCATGGTTCTTTCACAAACGGTCAACGCGATCCTGCTCCCAGTGATTCTGTCTTTGGTTTTGCGTTTGGCCAGTGATCGAGCCATCATGGGTCAATATCGCAACTCAAAACTTACGAACGTGTTAGCAATCAGCATCACCACGCTGATCGTCATCGTGACCGTGATCTTGCTTCTTGAGCCGATACTCACTCGAATATAATAAATAACACAATCGAAGACGTAAACTCCCTATCCTTACGCAAAAAAGGCTCGGGAGTTTATTGTTTTTAATGGGTGGATTGTGATTTAAGGTGGTTGATCAGGTCGTAAATAGATGAGAAAATGTTCACCTGGTTCTCGAATTCAACCTGCCACTGAAGCTTTTCCTCCCGCGTGATCACCTTTATCGCCACAGTGCCGGGGGTTTCGTCCTTTTCCACGCAAAAACCAGCCCTGCGTAGCGCCCGTTTGGTCCAGATAAACTCAGGTCCTTGCCCTTCCAGAAAAACAGGGACAGACGCGGGAGACTGGGTTTCAAAAGTGCCGGAAGAAGGATCAAAGTTGACGCCCCTGCGGTTGAAAGTTTCAGCAAAGCTGCCGTTAAGTACCAGGTCCTCGGGAGCGCCCTGGCGAATTACCCCGTGTTCATCCATCAGCCAGATGCGGTCGGCATGCCGCAGAGCCAGATCAAGATCGTGCGTGGAGGTGAGAACGGCTTTGTCATGCCCGTAAGCGAGGTCGTGGAGCAGGCTCATCACCACCACCCTGCCAGGCAAATCCAGGTAAGCGGTTGGCTCATCCAAGACCAGCAATCTGGGTTCCTGTGCCAGCGCGCGGGCGATCATCACCTTTTGGCGTTCGCCATCGCTCAGTTTGTGCACCATACGCTCCTCAAACCCTTCGAGCCCTACCATTTTTAAGGATTGATCTACAATGTTCCAATCTTTTTCGCTCATCCTGTCAAACAGCCCGGTGAATGGGAAACGCCCCATCGCCACCAATTCCCGTACAGTCATCGCCCCGACCTGAATCGGACTGGTAAGGACGACACTAATCTCGTTCGCCAGTTCCTTTCGGGGGTATTCCTCCAGCTTCCTGCCGCTGATGTATACCTCACCGCCCAGCGCAGGCAGCAGCCCCGTGAGGGTTCGCAGTAAAGTTGACTTTCCAGCGCCGTTTGGTCCAACCAGGCAGACTAGTTCGCCCTGGTGCAGAGTTAAATTTAAGCCAGACCCCACAATTCTTCGCGATGGTTTACCATTAAGATAGCCTATTTCGAGCTGATGAGTGTTGAGGAGGAGCTCTTTCATACGCTAAACGATGCAGCTCCCTGTTTGCGTTTTAATACAATCCACAGTACAAATGGTGCGCCGAAAAGGGACGTAACAACATTGATCGGCAACACAAACTGGCTGCCAGGCATCTGAGCAATCAGATCCGCCATCACCGCCACAATCGCGCCAATCAGAATGACCGCCGGGATAAGCAATTTATGATTGGAGGTCTTAAAAAGATTTCTGGCGATATGCGGCACAGCCACTCCAATAAACCCAATCGGTCCGCAAAACGCTGTAATCGCTCCGGACAAAACCGATGAGCTGATCAGAACCAGCACCCGCAGCCGCGAAACGTTCAGACCCATCGTCTTGGCATAATCCTCGCCGAGCAAAAGCGCGTTGAGTCCTTTTGGCAGAAAAGCGAGGATCCCCAGACCAAAAATTACCACCGGAATGAGCACCTGCAACTGCTGCCAGGTAACCCCGCTAAAAGAACCAAAAGACCAGATGCTGTAGGCTTTCACTTTCTCAGGCGCGCTGAAATAAACAAGCAAACTGACCAACGCGCCGGTAGCATGCCCAAACATCAGGCCGAGAATTAACAATGTGGTGGGGTTTTGGACGCGCTTACCGACCAGTAAGATCAGAGCCATGACGAAAGCCGCCCCCAAGGATGCTGCTCCAATCAAGCCGAGGTCGCCGCCCACACTTAAAGTTGGGATGAACAAACCGGTAGCCAGGCTGGCCCCCATAATGGCGATAGCAACGCCAAGGCTGGCTCCGCTGTTGATACCCAGGATGAAGGGATCGGCAAGCGGGTTGCGAAACATCGTCTGCATCTGCAGCCCGGAGGCGCTCAATGCCATCCCAGCCGCAATTGCCGTGATAATTTTCGGCAGCCGATAATTGCTAATAATGAACACCCAGCTTTCCTTCACCCCAGGTTGACCAAACAAAACTCGAACAATTTCCCTCAGGGGGATTCGAACGGAACCGAGCGAGAGATTCAAAATCACGACTAACAAAAGAATAACAACCAACACGAATAAGAAACCTATCCGGTTAGACGTTGCCCGGTTGGCGGATGTTGAATTCTTCTCGCTCTGGTTCATCTGGCTCAATTACTGCAATTGTTGATAATAGAACAGTTCATGCCCCGCGGCTAAATCCGGGTAGAAAATTGAGATCAAATCCATTAATACCACATCCGGGTTGGCAACGCCGCTTTCAAAATAGTCCGAACCTCCCATCGAGGTCACCCGGGCATTATTATTGAAGACCTTCCCATCCTGATACGCTTTAAATTCTGCGTAGCGCGGGTCCATCGCGGCCAAACTGGCAAGGTCAGCGGCAAAGCCAACATTGAGCCAATAATCCGCGCCTTTTGCTCGCTCAACAACCACCTCAAAATCCAACGGCATGGCGCCGGAGCCTTCCAGGTCGCTCCAGAGGTAATTCGCGCCGGCATCCTTCAGAAGGATCGCAACATAGCTCTGAGCGCCAGGCATGTACCACGCGCCTTCATAAGCAGTATTGACGAAAACACTGACCTTACTGGATTGATCCGCAGCCAAAGCCTTAGCTTTTTCATAGCGAGAAACCATGGCATCAAAAATCTTGCCTGCTTCAGCTTCTTTATTATAGAAGGCGGCAATAAACTTGCCCCATTCAGCCCGACCAAGAGGATCTTGTTCGAGATAATCTGAATTGATTACGACCGGCAAACCAGCTTGCTGGAGCGCGGGATGCGTATCCCAATCCGCGAAACCTGAAGCGGATGTCATGATCACGTCTGGCGCCAGTTCGAGCAGCCTCTCTACGTCAATACTCGGTCCGCTCCCCACGGTTGCCACACCGCCAGTCTCAACCCACAGGCGCAAATCGGGGTTATAGGTGTAATCTGCCGTGTCAACGGCAACAACTGAGGCAAGCTCGCCGATTTGATCCAGAAACGGCAAATAAGTGGTAGACAATGAAACAAAACTGTCAATGGGCGTGCTGATCACAACCGCCTTACTGAGATCGTCGCTAACCGTAGCGCCGGCAGGCACCAGTGCGTAAACAATCGGTTCAGTCGCGCCGGACCAGGGAGTGAGCACGGTCAGAAGTTTGTAGCCATCTTTGTACTCAAGCGTAAAGTTTTTGGCATAATCAATGGTTACGTGTTCTGCCGCGGTGGTCAGCTCGGTTGTCTCCTTAACTGGATACGCCGTGGCTTGAGGCTCAGCGGCTGGCGCTTCGGTAGCGACAGCAGCCGGAGCTTCGGTGTTAATAACTCCGGCGGGTGCCTGGCAGGCGGACAAAGCGAAAATGACTGTTACTGCCAGAAGGGTCAAGATTTTTTTCATATTCTCCTCTTTCTAAAAAAATCAACCCCTTCTGGATTAGAAAGGGTTGAGAATATGAGCGCATCTCACCCACCCTCTTAATCCGAGAAGGTTCGTTTGGGTTTTCCTGAGGGTGGCTTCCTGGCTTGTCTTACGACTTACAGTTGCGGTACAGCGCTGGACTTTCACCAGCTTCCGTCATTACGCCTTAGCATCCGGGCTTAGGGCTACCTCAGATTGAATTGTGCCTTTATCTTAACACCCCTATGAGGGGATGTCAATAACAAAGGCTGCGACGCATATTCATCCGCTTTGGTTTTTAATCAATAAACATGCCTAACAAGCTGCATTTTTTCGTCTAAGAGGAAAATCAGCCAGTTTTTGCTTCTCTGCGGGTAATCCATTGTAAAATAGCTCTATGAAGAAGACCAGCATCCGCGCGCTGCCTGAAACTAGCCTCGCCAAATTCCAATCCCTGCAAACCGGAAATGACTGCGCCATCCACTCGCTTGCCGCTGCCATCGAAATCCTGACAGATGTTAAACTAAACCCCACAGACATCATCTCCGAGGTGAACCGGATCTGGTGGCATGGGCGGTTCTTCCGTCTGGCGCCAAACTCCGGCATTACCCCGCCGCTGCAGGTGCGCCTGCTCGATTATCTGGCAAAAAAGCACAACTTGCCGCTTAGCGCCAGGCTCTTACACCTCAGCCCCGAAGTGCTTCCATTGATGGCAGAGGCAGAGAATGCTGTTTGCCTTGTAACGATCTACTGGTGGTTCAAAAACGCGCCGGCAATCTATTACATGGACCAGCCTCAAAATTACAACGCCTTACAACTCGCCGGCGGTCATACCATGGTTTTCGCGGCTTACGACCCCACTCACCTCAGCGGAGGAGTCCGCACCCCTTGGGGGTTCATCAACTCCTGGGTTTCCGAAGGTGCTGGCTTGTTTTGGATGGAAGACCGCGAATTCCGCAAAGCCTGGGGGATGCCCATCCCTCGCTGGGGAAAAAACGCCGCCGTTATCATCTCACAGAAAGAATTGAAATCATCGTGAAACCTTTCGCCTTACTTGGTAAGCTCGCAAAAAGTTACTGGAAGTTAATTTTCTTCACCTCGCTGACAATGCTGGGATTAGTTGGCGTTCAATTGTTGATCCCCTGGATGATTCGACTGCTGATCGAAAAGTTATCTGCCGAGCCGATCAATCAGGACACAATCAGCTTCATCACGCGCATCTCCCTGATCGCCCTGGTCGTCTTCATCGCCCGGGCAGGCATGCAATATGTCCGCTCTTACGCCGCGCACGTAGCTGGCTGGGGCGTCGTCTCGGACGCGCGTCGGCTGGTATATGAACATATCCAAAAACTTTCGCTGCGTTTTTATGAGGATAAACAAACAGGTCAGTTGATGTCCCGGATAATCAATGATACCGACCTGTTCGAACGTATGATCGCCCACGCCCTGCCGGATGTAATTGTCAACACCATCACATTGGTCGGCGTGACGCTTATTCTGCTTTCGATGAATGTACGGTTGACTTTGCTTACCCTTATCCCCATACCTCTGATCATTATCGCCATGGTAGGGTACAGCAAGCTCGTCCGACCTGCTTTCAAAAACCGTCAGCAGTCGGTTGGCGAGCTAAACGCCGTGCTCAATGACAGCCTTTCAGGCATCCGTGAAGTGAAGGCGTTTGCCCGCGAAGAAGACGAGCTCGAGAAAGTGGATGACAAAATTCAGATGCTTTTGCATAAAAATCTTCGCGCGCTGAAGCTGATGGCAATTTTTAACCCCATTTTTGACTTTGCCGCGGGCATCGGTCAACTGCTCGTGATCTATTTTGGCGCGCGCATGTCGATTGCCGGCACGCTCCCCATCGCTGATCTCGTGGCATTCTTCCTCTATCTGGATAGTTTTTATGCCCCAGTCCGCAATCTGGGCAATTCAATGGAAGCAGTGCAAGAATCCCTGGCTGGTTTCGAGCGCATCGCTGAAATTCTGACCGTTTCGCCCGAAATCACCTCACCAGCCCATCCGCATATGTTCCAGACGCCCATTCGTGGAGCTATCCGCTTTGAAAATGTGAGTTTTTATTACAACCAGGGTGAGGACGTCCTCGTGGACATCAACCTTGACATTCCAGCTGGCACAACCGTTGCCCTGGTTGGACCCACCGGCGTCGGCAAGACCACTATGGTAAGCCTGATTCCGCGCTTTTATGACGTTGTGCAGGGCAAAGTTACCATCGATGATGTGGATGTGCGCGATATTGACCTGGCTCAACTG
>LUZV01000010.1 GCA_001603765.1 Anaerolineales bacterium Chloro_02
CCCACATCCTGCATGCCATCGGCAACGAGGTGCTCAAGCAGGGCAAAGTGGTGCTTTATGTTTCTTCTGAGGAATTTACCAACGATCTGATCGATGCTATCCGGCACAAAACAACCCCGGCTTTTCGCGAAAAATATCGCCAGGTAGATGTGCTCCTGATTGACGACATTCAATTTATCGCCGGCAAAGATACCACCCAGGAAGAGTTTTTTCATACCTTCAACACCCTGCACGGGCAGAACAAGCAAATTGTCATCACCTCCGACCGTTCGCCCAAGGCGATGGCAACGCTCGAAGAACGCCTGCGCTCGCGCTTTGAGTGGGGGCTGACAGTGGACATGCAAGCGCCGGATTACGAAACCCGGCTGGCGATTTTGCGCGGTAAGGCGGATAAAGCGGGCAGGGATGTTCCGCTGGATGTGATGGAGGCGATCGCGCGCGCCATCCCGACCAACGTGCGCGAGCTTGAGGGCGCCTGGAACCGCGTGAACGCGTACGCCGATCTGAGCGGGCAGAAACTCACCCTGGACCTGGCAAAACACGCTCTGGCGGATTATTTGCCCCAAAAGACCAGCCTGACGCCCGCGTACGTGGTGAACGTGGTGGCGGACTTCTTTGGCACAACCACCGAGAACCTCACCAGCAAAAAACGATCCCGGGATATTGCGCTGCCGCGCCAGGTAGCGATGTATTTACTGCGTGAAGACGGCGGAATATCGCTGCCGCGCATCGGGAAGGAACTGGGCGGGCGCGATCATACAACGGTGATGTATGCCTGCGACCGGGTGGCTGATATGATCGAGAGCGATGACCGCATGCGCCGTCAGGTGTCGCAACTGCGCGAAAAACTCAACAGCCACTACCTGCCAGCGTAGATTCCCTTCTTCCATTAATGATGTTGTGATTAAAATGGTAGGGGCGAAGCATTTGTGTTCAAATGCTTCGCCCCTACGCCTGATTTCCATAGAATCCAATAATTATTCGACTAGCACCGTACACAGATGAAATTGGAACAGAGGCAGATTTACATCTCCGGATCTATCACCACCGGTTCTTCATCCACCTTTTCCAGTTCGCCCCAGTTGTCGCCGACGCGGGCTTCGGTTGCCAGCGGAACGGACAGCTGAAAAGCATTTTCCATAACTTCCTTCACCACCCTGGTAGCTTTTTCGAGCTCGTTCTCAGGCACCTCAAAGATCAGCTCATCGTGCACCTGCAGCAGCATTTGGGTCTTCAGCGCTGATTTGCGCAGCGCTTCCGGCAGGCGCAGCAT
>LUZV01000161.1 GCA_001603765.1 Anaerolineales bacterium Chloro_02
GGCAACGACATCGCCCAGGTATTCTTCTGGTATTGAGAAGGCTTCCATGACAGCTCCTAATGGTTTTATACAATAAAAAAATTGGTGACCCCCTAAAAGGGGGATTTTGCACCAATTGAGAGTTTGCGGTTCAAACTCCAGACCGAACATACCAATTTTATCTTATTTTTGAAAATTCGCGGGAGATTTTCCCTGATCGTTGATGTAGTCAATCGCGCCCGCCCCAGCCAGGACAGGGTAAAATCAATCTGACCAAGGAGAAAATATGAGCGTCAAACACATTCACGAGATCCCCAACGAACCCATCCCAACCGGCACGGGCGTGAGCAAAGCGGTATTAATCTCCGCGGAGGAAGCACCAAATTTTGCTATGCGCAAGTTCACTATCCAACCCGGCGGGAGCATGCCGCTGCACACCAATAAGGTTGAGCATGAGCAGTACGTCCTGCGCGGCAGAGCGCGCGTGCGCCTTGGCGACGATATCCACGAAGTTGCGGCGGACGATATCGTTTTCATTCCGGCAGGACTGCCGCATTATTACATCAACCTCAGCGAAGAACCCTTCGAATTCCTCTGCTTAGTTCCCAACCAGGAGGATATCACCACTCTGCTTTAGCTGCCGATAAGGAGATGACCCCATGCCACGACCTGCTTCACCCATCGCCACAGATCATGTAATCCTCGCCTTGTTGGATGAAGGACCGATGCACGGGTACGAAATCCATCAGCGAATCTCAACCATGCCCGGGATAAATAAAATCTGGAACATCAAGCAGGGGCTGCTTTATGCCAAGCTGGAAAAGTTGAAAGAAGCCGGATTTCTCGAAGACGCCCCAGACCATCCCGAAGCGAACCCGACGCGCCGCTACTACAGGCTGACGGCTGTTGGCAAGCAAGAGCTTGAGCTTTGGGTGGACACCCCTGTGAGCCGCGCGCGCGATATCCGCCAGGAATTCTTAGCGAAATTGATCGTCGCACGCGGGAGTTCGCCCGAACGCGCGCTCAATCTGCTTAGAGCGCAGCGCGCCGTCTGCCAGCGCTGGTATGAAAGCCTTGCCGCTCAGCAAAAACCGCAGAAAGAGTCGGAACTGGATGATTGGATTGTTCTGTCTTACCGTTTATTCCGGGACGAAGCCAGCTTGAGGTGGTTGGATGACCTGGAGAGTTGGCTTGATCAACCCAGTTAATTGAGTTTCTTATATAGGCTGAGTCAAAGGGAGAATCGCCTGGAAAAATCTTGTTCGTTTGCCGATTAAGCCATCCCGGAAGGTGCTGTTATTGCCCAACTTATTGTGGCGGTGTTAGTCCATCCCGAGGGTGATATTGATTGGACAGAACTTTACGAGCGCTTCAAATGCGCGGGCGTTTGTGCTCAGGTTTAGACCCTTTATGCCAAATAAACCATCCTCGTCCCCCATTGGCTGTCTAAAAACCGCCAGCTCTTCGTTATAGCGTGTTTCTTTGTCAAA
>LUZV01000162.1 GCA_001603765.1 Anaerolineales bacterium Chloro_02
CTCTGCGCTGCCCCCGGGATGATCAGCCGCTGGTTTCGCACGGTGGAAAGCAGGCTTTGATCTGCCACCTGTGCGATTACACTCGCCAGATCCCTGCCAAATGCCCTAATTGCGGCAGTCCCCAAATTAAACAGCTTGGGCTGGGCACGGAGCGGCTGGAGGAAATGGTGCAGCAGGAATTCCCAAAGGCGCGCCTCTTGCGCTGGGATGCTGATACAACCCGTCGAAAAGGTGAGCACGATTTGATCCTTTCGCATTTTAGCGCGCACCGGGCGGACGTTTTGATCGGTACGCAAATGCTCGCCAAAGGGCTGGACCTGCCCCTTGTAACACTGGTTGGTATTGTCCTGGCGGAAGTTGGCTTAAACTTGCCCGATTACCGTGCAGCAGAGCGCGGCTTCCAGGTGCTTACACAAGTTGCTGGCAGAGCGGGCAGGAGCCCGCTGGGCGGTCAGGTGGTTTTGCAGACATATCAGCCCGAGAATTATGTGATTCAAGCCGCGGCACACCACGACTTTGAAGGCTTTTATCACCAGGAACTTGAATTGCGCCGGTCTTTTAACTACCCGCCATTTTCCCGCCTGATTCGCCTCGAATTTCGCCACAACCTCGAAGCGAAAGCGCAAGCTCAGGCTGAAATGCTGGCTGACCTGATCCGGGCAGAGATTTCTGCCCGGCAGATGAGCCAGACCAGCTTCATCGGTCCGGTGCCGGCATACTACCGCAGAGTTGATGGGCAATATCGCTGGCAAATTATCCTGCGCGGTCCAAATCCGCGCCCTCTGCTGGACGCGCTGCCATTACGCGGGTGGCTGGTGCAGATTGAGCCTTCTGACCTGCTATAATTAGATCTTAAGCCTGAATAAAGGCACTAATTTTGCCATCTTGGAGTTTCATTATGAACCAACGTCAGGAATTGGTTACCTGGGATGATGTGCATCGTCTGATCGACAACCTCATGCAGCAGTTTGACCGTCAGTATAAGGTGCTGCTCATTATCACACGCGGCGGTATTGTTCCGGGCGGCTTTCTGGCACACGCGATGGATATCCGCAACATTTATACTGCTTCGGTTGATTTTTTTGAACCGCTCGAAAGCCCAGGTCAGCGCAACGTGCCGTATCTCGCTTGGCCCAGGTTCCTTCAATTTCCCGAACCAGCCGCGCTTAGAGATGAAAGAGTGCTGATCGTGGATGATGTCTGGGGCTCCGGGCGCACCATAACCGCAGTGCGCAAGCGAGTGTTGGCGGCTGGAGGGCTGCCCTCCACTTGTGTGCTGCATTTCAACCCAAACCGTAACCTTTTTGATGCCAGTTTGCCAGATTATTACGGCGCCACTACCGACGCGCGCATCATTTACCCCTGGGAAGTCGAACGCGGTTTTCGCAGCCGCTTTACCCCCAACCTACCCTGATCTGGAGGCTTGCATGAGCGAATCCCTAACCCAAAAACCGCTGCGCTGGTATGACGCGCTGACCAGCAATGTCTACTTTTTCGCTCTGACCGTCCGCAGCCAAACCTTAACCCCGCTGATTGTGCCGCTTCTGATCCAACAATTTGTGGGGGAAGCAACCAAAGGCACCAGTTACGGCAACCTGAGGCTGGTTTCCTTGATGGTGGCGCTGTTAGTGCAGGCGCTGGCAGGGATGCTTTCGGACCATAACACCTCACGCCTTGGCAGGCGGCGTCCGTTTATCCTGGTCAGTACCGCGCTGGAAATCCTTGCGTTTCTTGGTATAGGGTTCATTGCTGGCAGCATGGAAGGACAGGCGGGGTATTGGGCTTTGTTTGGGGTGATCGTCTTCTCAATGGTTGCGTCAAATATTGGTCACGGCGCGGCTCAGGGGCTGATCCCAGATTTGGTGCCGCCATCGCAGCGCGGCAAATTCTCAGGGATTAAAGCTCTGCTCGAACTTCCTCTGCCGTTGATTTTTGTGGCGTTTACGGTCTCCAGGATGGTTACAGCGGGCAATCTCTGGGCGGCAATTATCACAATTATCGTTGTTTTTGTCGCGGCAACCGCGCTGACCATGCTAGTTAGGGAAACTCCGCTCAAAAAACCGGCGACTCCCATCGATTGGAAAGAAATCCTGCGCCTGGTTGCCATGACGGGTTTGTTCACGCTGGTGGTTCTGTTGATTGGCGCCGGGGTTCGATGGCTGCTGCCGCATCTTTTGGTGTTAGCCAAACCAAAATCTCTGATCTTCACCGCCCTGGCGGGGATTGTTGGAATGCTTCTGGCTGTCGCGCTGGGTGTGATCGCGTCGGTGCGCGTCAGTCTCGGAAAGGGCGCGGATAAGCACCCGAGCTTTATGTGGTGGGTGATCAATCGGCTGGCTTTTCTGGTGGGAGCAAACAACCTCGCCGGTTTTGTGTTGTACTTCATCCAGGAGCGCTTCCCCGAGCTGCAGGGCAGCGCGGCGGCTCAGCCTGCGTCGCTTTTGATGATGGTGGTTGGAGTAGCCATTCTGGTTATTTCGATCCCTTCCGGATGGCTGACGGACAAATTTGGCGCGAAACCCTTGCTGCTTAGCAGTGGACTGTTGGCGGCTATCGGAACCCTGGTAGTGGTTTTCTCACAAACTATGGCAGTGATGTATATCGGGGGCACGCTGATCGGACTGGCAAGCGGGGTCTTCTTTGCTTCCAATTGGGCGCTTGGCACCTCAATCGTGCCGAAGGAGGAGGCTGGGCGCTGGTTGGGGATCTCAAACCTGGCAGGAGCCGGCGCCGGCGCGGTTGGAGCTTACATTGGCGGACCGATTGGCGACGGAGCCGGATATATGCTGCTCATGGGACTTTACGGTTTTCTTTTCTTATTCTCCACTCTGGCTTTGTTCAAAATCAAACCTGAATCGATCGCATAAGAATTTGAAAACGCCATCAGGTGGAAGGTGCCTGGGCAGCCGTTTAATATAAGTTAAACTCTTCCGCGCATGCTTAACCAGAGCAACCCCATGTACTTAAGGCTAAGCAAACTCAGTTTTATGCCAGGATCACTTCTACGCGGGATCCTTCCGGCGTCTTGGTTACCTCAATTCGATCCGGGAAGAAATCCTTTAACTCCTCAATATGCGTGATGATCAGGATCTTCCTGAAATCCGGCTTAATCATATTGATCGCCTCGACCAAACGCTGCCGCCCCTGGGCATCCTGATTGCCAAACCCCTCATCAATCACCAAAGTCTGCAGCCTGGCTCCGGCGCGTTTTGCCAACACGCGTGAGAGCGCCAGGCGAATGGCAAAGTTGATTCTGAAAGCTTCGCCGCCGCTAAACGTCTCATAATCCCGCACCGCCCCACCATCGCTAATGAGAATGTCGAGCGTTTCGCGTTTATCGCTGCGTTTGGCATCTTTATATTCTCGCTGCGTGGGGAAGCTGACACTCATGGTCTGGTTCGAAAGGCGGCTGAGGATATCGTTTGCCTGTTCTTCCAATTCTGGGATTGCCTCTTCAATCAGCATCGCCGGCACCCCATCTTTACCAAACGCCTTCTGAATCTGCTCAAGATCGCGGATCGCGCGGCGAGTGGCTTCGGCTTCTTCTCGGGTGGTGATCAGGTTCTGCTTCTGCTGCTCAATTGTGGCAAGCTGTTGGCGGATGCCGCCCAGGCGCATCTGAACCTTTGATACAATTAATTTCGCGTTTGTGAGCGCAGCCTGAGTTTGGCTTATGTCCGGCATGCCGGCTTGCGAAGCTGCCAGCTCAGCTGCTTTGGCGTCAAATTCAGCTTCGACGCGCTCCTTTTCCGCCACTGCAGCCTTCAGAGTTTCATTCAGATCACTCAGACCAACTTTTAGCTCCTCAACCGCGCTCTGAGCTGTTTTCAGGCGGTGATACGCGTCCACGGCTGTTCGGGCAGTTTGCTCCTCAGCTTTAAGCTGCTGGTGAGCGCGAGCGTCATATCCGAGCTCCGCCAGGCGCGTTTCTTCTTTAACGATTTTGATCCTAACCTCAGGCAGAAAGTCATCCGCCCTTAGCGCATCCTCTGCCGTTTTCAGGTTGCGCTCCCCTTCAGCCTGCCAGGTTTGTACCGTTTTTTGGGCATCCTGCAGACGAAGGTCAAGCTTGCTGATCTCATTCTGATACTGCACCAATTCGGCTTTATTTTTTTCCAGGTCGCGGCGAGCCTGGCGCAACTGTGCTTCTTCCGCCTCAGCCTCTTCGATAACGCGCTTGTTGGCACGGTGTTGGTCGCCCAGAGCTGTGCCGCTTGCGGTAAGCTCAGCGCTGAGTTGAATTCGATGCTCTGCGGTAAGCGGCTGACCGCATAACGGACAAACAGCCTCCTTAACCTCATTCAGTCTTTTTATACGCGCCATTATGTCATCCATACGCGCTTTCAGCCCGCCATTTTCAGATACCAGCGCCTTCTTTTTGGCATCGAGGTCGGTCAGCAAGCTCTCTGGGTCTGCCGCGTTGGTAATGACCTGGCTCAGAGTCACTACTATCTGCTCCACGTCCTGTTTCTGCTGAGCGAAAACCTTCGCGTCAGCGACCGCCTGCCGGACGCGCGCCTCTTCCTGACGCAAATGTTCGGCGCTGGTTATGAGGCGCTGCCGTTCCACTTCAAGCTGCTGACGATAGGCTTTTAAGTCGCTTTCGATCGGTCGGAATTGCTCCGCCTGGTCATCAGCCTGGCGCAAGCGCTCCAAAAGCTGGTTGTATGCCTCATAGGCAGCTTGAATCTCCTGGGATCGGGAGAGTGTGTCCTGATGGGTTTGCAGACGCGCAGTTCGGTCAGCCTTTTGCTTCTCGAAATTCTCAATCCGATTGCGTGCCGCTGTCAGCTGGGTCTCCAAAGCCTGAACTGTCTGACGCTGCGCCTCGAGCCGGTCTTGCTGCGCTAACTGCTGTTGGTGGCGCAGAGTCTGCAGCTCCACCTCCGCCGATGCCGCCTTAAGCTCCTGATCCGCGGCTTGATAATCAGCGCGGATCAGCTCTTCTTTATCGAGTTCAGCTTGAATCTCAGCGAGTTTTCGCTCGCTCGCGTCCAGGTCAATTTTTGCTTCCCGAATTCGGTTTTTTGCGAACTCGTGATACACCTCCCACTGGTCCAACCCAAGAATGCTCGAGAGGATTTTCTTCCGGTCCGCCGGGCGTTGGGTGGCAAAGGAATCCGCTTTTCCCTGCAAGAAGAAGGCAGCGTTCACAAAGGTTTCGTAATCCAGCCTTAAGGTGCTTTCGATTTTCGCCTGGGTGGCGCGGATGTTTTGCTCGGTCAGGACTTTCCAGCTGCCCGCCTGCCCTTTTTCGGGGTTGCGAATCATGAAGTCAAGCTGCGTGCCTTTGCCACGCGTGATGCTGCGAATGATGCGGTAGGTCTGGGATTCATATTCAAAATCCAGCTGCACTTCCGCTTTGTTTGAGCCAGTGTTGATGATGGCTTCGTCGCGCCGGCGGGCTTCGCCGTAAAGCGCGTAGGTGATGGCATCCAGCAAAGAGGATTTACCTGCGCCGTTGGAACCGGAAATACACGCCAGGTCAAAGCCAGTGAACTCAATTTCAACCAGATCGCGGTAAGAAGTGAAGCCCGAGACGCGCAGTTTAATCGGTATCATCGCCGCCAAACCCAAAGAAATTATTGTAATCCTCGGTCGTTTCCATATCGGGGAGCTGCTGCTCATCCTGCAGCACTTCCCGCCAGAACTGATCATCATATCTGCGGGAACGGATTGGAATGGGCATGGGCACACCCCAGCCCAGCATCAGCACTTCCTCTTTTGGCTGAAGCTTGGCAAGCATGCCCTTAAGTGAACTCCTGCCAGGCAAGCCGCTGAGCACCGCGTTGATGTCGTCCTCGTCCCCAAGCGCTCCGGAGATGCGCGTGCCGAGCTGCGACATCACCTCGTCATAAATCTGCGAAGGGCGCTGGTCAATGATCAGCAAGGTGACATAATACTTGCGCATCTCGCGCGCGATCGTGCTAAAGATCGTCTGCGATGCCATTTCGCGATTGAGCAGCTTATGCGCTTCTTCCACCACCACAACCAACGGGCGGGGTTCTTTCTTCTTATCTTTATGATATTGATTGGTGGCAGCCTCCCAGGCTTCACGAATTTTGCGGGTAATCAGGTTAGTGACCAAAAGATAATCGAGCTCTGAGTCAAACTTACCAAAAGAGAGCACCACATGCCGCCCATTTTGCAGGTTGTCAATGACTTCCCTCAGTCCATTGCTGGCAGGGCTATCCACCAGGTATGGGCGGTTCATCAGCCGGTTGAGTTTGCTGCGCAGCCCTTCCGCCGCCCCCACATGAATACCAGCCTCATTTGCCCAGGCTTCCACGCTGTCGGCTGCCGGGCGGCGCTTGCCGTCTTCGTCCTCTTCCACAGCTTTACCGCGCATTTGCATAAACGCGCTGAACCAATCCTCCCCAAAACTGCTCTCCAAAGCGTCGAGCGTGGTCGCGGTGGTTTCCTTGAGGTTCAGAGTTTGCGTGAGCTGTAAAATATCTTCCGGGGTGAGGTCTTTATATGCGACTTCGAGGTTGAAATCGGCGTTCAAATTGCCAAAGCTTGTTCCAGCGCCCAACCCGACCAAACGCACGCGCGCGTTATATTTTTCTTTTAGTCCGCTGACCGGTTTGCCGGTGTCCGAAGAGGTGCTTGGAGGTCCGTATTCGTTGTGCATGTCAAAGATTAGAGTTGAGGCTTTGTTGGCGTGGATGAGCCCAGCCAGGATCATGCGCGCCAGAAAGGACTTGCCCGAGCCAGTTGTGCCGAAGATTCCGGCAGAGCGCTGCACGAATTTCTCAAGGTTCAGGCAGACGGCGTGCCCCTGTTCGCGGGTCTCGCCCACACGAAAAATTGTATTGCCGTCTTCCTTGCCAAAAATCTGGGAAATATCCGCCGCGTTTGCTAATCTGACCGGCGCGTGATGATTAGGCACGGTCTTGACCGTCATCGGTGTAACTTTTTCGGGGCGGTTTTGCGCCCAGGCGGCGTATTCCGGGCTGGCTGGGTCAGGACCTTGGTCGAGCATGAGGGCGGGCATGACCGCCAGGTTGGTGTAGAGAGTCTGTTGGTTGAGGTGCTGCGCCAGGCGAGGGCTGAAGCGTTCGCTATTAAGCTGGCTGGCATAATTAGGGTCTACCGCGGCAAGCTGGAGGTCGGTTACCAACCCATAAAAGCGCCAGGTGCCGCTGTCCATCACCACAAAAGCGCCTTCCTGAATGGTTTGCGCTGGCACGGTCAGCTTGACCTGTAAGTTAGCCTCAAGCCCACCTCCGGTCACAAAACCAATGGGCGGGTTAGCGTTATCAAAATCCGAATTATGTTCCATCATACGTCACTCCAGTTCCGAAAGCGCGTCCAACACCTGGGTGAGGCGCGGGTAGTCGTCCCTAAGCAGAATAATCAAGCGCTGGCAGGCAGTCTCGTACCAGTCCGGGTTGCCCAGTGAGTCCTGCACGCGGCGCGCCTGCGCCAGGTGCGCCACCAGCAGCTCTTCAACAGGCTGGTCGGTCAGGCGAAGGATGTGGCGCAAATAGCCGTGCCCGCTGCTGGTGAAGCCTGCCACTTCGCCTGAATCGCACAGGAAGAGCTGGTCGAGGCTGAGGGGCGGCCGCGGCGGCAGTTGATGGTAGATCTGACCGTCGCGACGGTAGCCGATCGTCAGGACGTGAATCTCAACCGGCAGGTTGCGATTGTAGCGGTTGTCGGCGGTGTATTCCCCAGGGATGCTGACCCCCGAGACCAACTGCCGCACCAGCCCATCGTCGGTGATGCTGATGTTGGTAATCAGCCCAAAGACGTCGGTCTGGTCTTCCAGCGTCGCTCTCACCAGTGAGCCATAGGCTGGGGTTTCAAGCTCCCGAACACGGCAGCCTGCCACAAACTGACTGTTATCGGCGCGAAGAAGCTTGCCGATTGGGATGGAACGGGGCGATTCGCTCATGAGAGTCCTTTCAAGTAATCTTTGTTCGAGCGCTGTAGGCGCGTCTGCAGGCGCGGATCCAGCTGACTCTGCAGCTGAGCCTCAATTTCATCCGCTTCAATCCGTCTGACCACCGCGAGCTCGTGGGCGCGGTGCAGCAGATAGGGATAGGGATGAGAATCGAGCACTTGCGCTTCCTTGTAAACCACGCTGTGGAGTTGCTCCACTAACCCGGGGGTCTCAAACATCCAAAGCGGGAATTCGACCCTTGCCAGGCAGGGTTCCTCTGGAATTCCGCTCACATTAAGATAGAAAAAGGCAACAGGCAAGCTGTTGACGGGTTTATTGGGTTTGCGGGTGATCGCTTCAAAAACCGCAGAGCGTTCCCCGGGTTGGCTTAAGATCTCGCGTAAAATCACGCGGTCGCTCAGATTGAGCTCATTTTTTTGCGGATCAAACGGCACTCCTTCACGCGCGGCGGAAAAAAGCGCCAACATCCGGCTGATCATGGCAGAGCCGGGCTTGTCGATGTACCCAGCGGTCATAATTTTTCGCTCGCGCAGGTTCTGGTCAATCTCAAACACCTCACGCTGCACCTGTTCGCCCCGGTCTCCCTGGATGGTGGAGCGGTAAAACACGTCCAACGGTCCGTCGGTCAGGGTAATGATCGGCTCAATGTCTTCAGATGTGATCGCCTGGCGGATCAGTTTGCGTTCCGCCAAATCGCGCTGCAGCGCCACCTCATCCTCACTCATCAACATCCCATCTTTGCTTATCACCTGATCCAGCCCCAGCAGGTCGGTTTCGATCCAAGTCTCAGGCGGTTCACCGCTGCCGATCTGTGCTTTGATCAACCCAACGTTCACGATGGCAAATTGCAAGGCACGATGACGGCTTGGCGCAATCTGAGAGCCATCTGCCGCGATTAGCGTATAACGCGGAGGCGCGGGAAGCGGCGCGATGTGCGAAAGGATCGGTTCGCTGGTTGGCTTTGCCAGATAGAGGTTGGTTTGCTGCTGCTCGGCATCCTCAATAGCCCTGCGCAGCAACTCAGGGTCTTCAGCAGCGGCGCGAAAAAGGGTTCTTAAGGTTTCACCCTGCGCGGTCTGTTCCGCCAGCCAGGCTTCATATTGGGCGGCAAATTGATCGCGGCGGTGGTCAAGTTGAGCGTAATTTAAAGGCATGAACTCCTCATAGGCTTGATCTTGGCTAATTATATCCAAGCCCGTGAAACAAATTGGAACAAAAAGCCTGGTTCTGACGTTAACTGGACAGATTGTCAACCTTTTAAGGAGAAAAAATGAATAAGAAAATTGTTTTACCCGTATTTGCCGTTTTACTGATTGCCTCCATTGGTCTTTCAGCTTGCAGTTTGCTGCCAACTCAAAAATCAGCGTCAATCAACGTTTCCGCCGAGCCTGCCTCTGCTGCGCTTCGCACCTTGAGCGTTACAGGAACCGGCACAGTCTACCTGGTGCCCGACATCGCCTATGTCAACATTGGCGTTCGCAGCGAAGCGGCAGATGTCTCCACGGCGCTTTCATCCAACAATTCCCTGGCAAGCGCCATCATGAGCGCGATAAAGGGTTTGGGGCTTGATGAAAAAGACATGCAAACCGCGAACTTCAACGTCTACTCCGTTCAGCAGTACGATCAAACCGGTAAGCCAAGCTATATGAGCTATGCGGTTGAGAACACTCTCTACGTCACCGTGCGCGATCTGACCAAACTGAGCAAGGTGCTCGATGCCGCGCTCAGCGCCGGCGCTAATCAGATTTACGGCATCAATTTTGACCTGTCTGACCGTCAGGCGGCTTTGGGGCAGGCAAGAGACCTGGCGATCAAAGACGCGCAAGCCAAGGCGCAGTCTGTCGCCGCGACTGCTGGCGTCAAACTGGGGCAGATCCAGACCATCAGCGTCGCAAACACGTCCTATGTGCAGCAATACTCAGCTAACGGGATGGGCGGGGGCGGAGCCGCGATGGATCACTCAAGCAGCGTGCCTGTTTCTGCTGGTCAGATCGTGGTAACTTACGACGCAAACCTGACCTACGTTATCGAGTAACCACCTTCCTGCCTTTCGACACCCCGGAGCCTGAAACCTCCGGGGTGCTTTTTTATCACGTACAACTCCTCGGGTTTTCACTCCCTGGCATGATAAAATAAGTAATCCCGATCTGAAAACCGCAAGGGGCAGGGAATTTTCATATCATCCGACGGGCAGCAGTCCGTAAAGAAGAGGAGACATTATGAGTATTCATCCATTGGCTGGTAAACCAGCGCCAATAGAATCGCTGACAAATATCCCACGTCTAATTTCAGCCTATTACACTATCCACCCCGAACCGGGCAACCCAGCCCAGGCGGTTTCTTTTGGTACCTCTGGGCACCGCGGCACGTCGCTTAACGGCAGTTTTAACGACGACCATGTGGCTGCCATCAGCCAGGCGATCTATGAGTATCGCCGCGGCGAAGGCATCTCGGGACCGCTCTTTATGGGTATGGACAGCCATGGTCTTTCGGAGCCCGCGCTCTACACCGCCATTGAAGTGTTCGCGGCAAATGGAATGGAAATTCATATCCACCAGAACCATCAATACACCCCAACGCCGGTCATCTCGCATGCTATTCTCACCTGGAACGCCAGCCATCAGGGCGTTCAGGCGGATGGCGTGGTCATCTCACCTTCGCACAACCCTCCCGAGGACGGCGGTTTTAAGTACAACCCACCCAACGGAGGCCCGGCCGACACCGTCACCACCAAGTGGATCCAAAACAGAGCCAACGAGATCATTGCCAACGGGCTGCGCGAAGTGAAGCGCATGCCTCTGAACAAAGCCATGGCGGCTGACACAACAAAACAGATCGACCTGCTGCATCCATATCTTCAAGACCTTATCAACGTTGTGGATATGCAGGCGATCGCCTCCTCCGGCATCCATATTGGCGTTGACCCTCTGGGCGGTTCGGGCATTGCCTATTGGGAGCCTATGGCGGAGATGTATCACCTCAACCTGGAAGTGGTCAATAAGCGCATCGATCCGACTTTTTCTTTCATGACGTTGGACAAAGACGGCAAAATCCGCATGGACTGCTCCTCTCCCTACGCGATGGCAAGTTTGGTGGCGCTGAAAGATAATTTCGACATCGCCTTCGGCAACGACGTGGACTACGACCGCCACGGCATCGTCACTCCTAGCGTAGGGTTGATGAACCCCAACCACTATCTGAGCGTGGCAATCTGGTACCTGTTCCAGCACCGCCCAGGCTGGCACTCAACCGCCGCGGTTGGCAAGACGCTCGTATCTTCCTCTGTGATTGACCGCGTGGCGAACAAAATCGGGCGCAAACTGTGTGAGGTGCCTGTGGGCTTTAAATGGTTCGTGCCCGGGCTGCTGGATGGCAGTATTGGCTTTGGCGGTGAAGAAAGCGCCGGAGCATCTTTCTTGCGGAAAAACGGTCAGACCTGGACCACCGACAAGGACGGGATCATTCTCGATCTGCTGGCGGCGGAAATTCTGGCGGTAACCGGCAAGGACCCGGGTTTGCACTACCAGGCGCTCGAAGCGGAACTGGGCGGCAGCTTCTATGCTCGCCTGGATGCCCCAGCCAACGCCAGGCAGAAAGCCATTTTGGGCGATTTGTCTCCCGAGCTGGTGAAGGCGGAGACAATGGCTGGCGAGCCCATTCTGGAAAAACTTACGGCAGCAACCTGCAACAAAGCGCCGATCGGCGGGTTGAAGGTGGTCACGGAGAACGGCTGGTTCGCCGCCAGACCTTCAGGGACGGAAGATATATACAAAATCTACGCTGAGAGCCTCAAGAGCGCCGAGCACCTGGCGCAGATCCAGAAGGAAGCCCGCGAAATCGTCGACGCGGCATTGGGGGAGTAAGGCGAAACGATATTAACATGTCGGGGGACCTCCGTGTCTGCCGATCATAATAAACCCGTTATAAGCCGGATTGCGTAGTTCAATCCGGCTTTATTATGGGATTACAAAGAGGAATCATCCATAACTTTGGCAGGTTGATGAACCCTGCAGAGCGAGGATTTGCATTACCGCACCTCCATGTTGAACTATCTCGATAAAACAAAAAACAGAAAATAATACCCCACTGCCATCGCCCAAAGCATCGAATCCAAACGGTCGAGCACTCCGCCGTGACCAGGGATCAGGCTGCTGGTATCTTTTACAGCAGTTGTGCGTTTAATGAGGCTCATCAGCGCATCTCCAAAGAACGCGATGGGTCCGAGCAACAACCCCAAAACCGCCCCATTCAGCATTCCCAACTCCGGCAGAGGCTTGCGCAGGATCCAGCCGATCAATACCCCCGAGATCAGCCCCACCAGTGTGCCGCCGATCAAGCCTTCGAGTGTCTTTTTTGGGCTGAGCCTGGGGGCAATGTTGTGTTTTCCAAAACGTGTGCCAATCAGATACGCGCCCGCATCCACCAGCCACACCAACGCGATCGTCACCAGCAGCCACAGGTTGCCGCGCGGCTGGCTCTGATTGAGCGCGATGCCATACGCGCCCAGCACGCCAATGTAGAATATCCCAAAAACCTGCAGCCCCATGCTGACAAGGGCTGTAGCATCACCATGTTCGTACTGCCACATGCTGTAAACGCTCAACAGCGCCAGGATGATCGTCCAGGCAAGCGGTTCCATCCAGGAGTTTGAGATCATTCGCAGCAGCCCGAGCGCGAGAATCGCGGCAATCATCAGCGCATAAGAAACGCTGTAACCTGAATTTTTGAGCAAATGGGAATACTCATACCCTGCGGCTGCCAGCACGGCAAGCAGGAATAAATTGAAGCAGAGCCCCCCAAGCCATGCCAGTCCTAAAAAAAGGGGCACAAAGATCAGAGCCGAAAGTGCCCGCTGCTTTAACATTACTTTTTGTTCAATCCGCCAAAGCGGCGGTCGCGGTGAGCATAATCATCCAGGATTTCTGCTAAAGCGGCTTCGTCAAAATCGGGCCAGAGCACCTGAGGGAAAGCCCACTCGCTGTAGACGCTCTGCCAGGTGAGGAAGTTGCTGGTGCGCAATTCACCAGAAGTCCGGATGATCAAGTCTGGGTCTGGGATGCCGGCGGTGAACATATGGTCAGACAGGGTCTGTTGGGTTATTTCTTCCGCGGGGATGCCCGCCGCGACAATCTCGCGCACTGCTGTCACAATTTCATCGCGTCCCCCGTAATTAAACGCCAGGATTACGTCAATGCGTGTGTTGTTTTTGGTCAGTTCAATCGCGCTTTCAACCTTTTGGCGCAATTTTGGTTCAAGCCTGTCAAGATGTCCGATGTGCAGCAGACGAGCGCCTTCCTTATGAAGTTCCGGCGTTTCGGTTTCGATAAATTGCGCCAGAAGGCTCATCAGACCGCTCACTTCCTCATCGGGTCGGTTCCAGTTTTCGGTCGAAAACGCGTAGAATGTGAGGTGCCGGATGCCGGCGCTGGCAGCGGCGCGGATCACACGGCGCAGGTTTTTCGTCCCCGCGTGGTGCCCGGCAAGCCGTGGCAAGCCGCGCGCCTGCGCCCAACGACCGTTGCCGTCCATGATGATGCCAACATGCGCCGGAACGCGGTTCAACGCCTCTCCCATCATTAAAACTCCATGATCTCTTTCTCTTTGCGGTCGCCGATGACGTCCACCTCTCCAACCATCTCGTTAGTCAGATCCTGGAGATCAGTCTCGCCTTTTTTGAGTTCGTCCTCAGAGATCATTTTTTCTTTTTCGAACTCGCGCAAATCTTTCAGGCTGTCGCGCCGGATATTGCGAATAGAAACCCGGCAGTCCTCCAGGCGCGAATTGACCATTTTCACCAATTCACGCCGGCGCTCTTCCGTGAGGGGAGGCAGGTTGAGCCGGATCACTTTTCCGTCGCTGTTGGGGGTTAGCCCCAAATCGGACGCCTGAATGGCTCGTTCGATGGCTTTGAGCGAAGAAGCGTCAAAAGGGCGGATGAGCAGCTGGCGCGATTCAGGCACGCTGATGGTCGCGAGTTGAATGAGCGAAAGGTTAGAGCCGTAATATTCAACCTGCAATCTCTCAACCAAGGCTGGTGAAGCCCGTCCGGTGCGGATTGCCAAAAGGTCATCTTCCAGCACCTCAAGGGCGCCCTGCATACGCTGCCTGGCTTCTCTCAGTAGTTCATCAATCATATCGACCTCCTCAATGTTTATATGAGCGCTTAAGCATAACCTATTTT
>LUZV01000163.1 GCA_001603765.1 Anaerolineales bacterium Chloro_02
TCGCTTTTCCGACATCATCAACGCTAATAACATCCGTTAGGCGCACTTCGCCGGTAAGGATATTGACATCTGTAAATATCGCCTGCGCGACATACCCATATGTGAAATTTGGGTAGCAGTGCCCATCCGTTTTATCCATCGGGGTAGTCGCCGGAGGTCGGTAGACAAAAGAACCCATTGCCGGGCGATTGCCTTCATTCCATCGCTCCAACGCCAACTTAGCGGCGCCAATAATGGAATTCCCCGCCATATGAGTCATTCTGGACGCTGAGACGCTTCCCGCGTTTAAGGTATTAGACGTATCAGAGTAGTGTAATTCCAATTTCTCTAACGGCAGACCCAGGGCTTCAGCCGCGATTTGAGCGAAAGTCGTATGAGAACCCTGGCCAACCTCAGCCCCAGCGTGATAAAGCTTGGCTATCTCAACAGTCTCATTTCCTTCAAGAATAATGGTCGCGCCGCAGTTCTCTGGTGCTCCATAAGAAAAGCCGATGTTTTTATATCCACAGGCAAAACCAAGTCCGCGCCGTATGTTTGGGTCTCTTGAAGGCTCCAAAACTGGCTTTTGCCATCCATTTTCCCCTTGTTTCCAGCCAGCCTCTTCAGCGCAGCGTTGAACCACCTGCCTGATCGAGACGCCGGCAGGTAGCTGAGACCCCATCGAGATCGTTGACCCCTCGCTGAAGAGATTTCTCATCCGGAACTCAACCGGATCCATACCCAGAGCCTCAGCCAGTTTGTCCACCTGCATCTCTACCATAAATGCCGCTTGAGGTCCACCAAAACCTCTAAACGCTCCGGCAGGGATGTCATTGGTGTATACCGCATACGCGTCAGTGCTGACGTTCGGCACCTCATACGGGCCAGTAGCCAATAGTGTCGCGTTGCCCAGCACCTTAGGGGAGGTAAAGTAATAAGCTCCTCCGTTTGCCCAAATCTCGCATTCAGCCGCGAGAATCTTCCCGTCCGAAGTCGCTCCCCACTTTGCTTTCATGGTGTAAGCGTGCCGTTTGCAGTGTCCAATGATCGATTCTTCCCGCGTCCAGACAATCCGCACCGGTCGGTCAATCCCGCGCTCATTTAAACGCATTACTGCCAGCCCGATAATAATCTGGACTGACATATCCTCTCTTCCCCCAAACGCGCCGCCAATCGCTGGGTAAATCACCCGGATCATTTCGTTCGGTAGACCTAGCGCATGTGCTGTTTGTTCCTGATCTTTGTGAGTCCATTGACCTGCTGTGACAATGGTAATCCTGCCTTCTTCATCTCTAAATCCAACGCCAGATTCGGGTTGTAGGTAGGCATGTTCCTGCACCGGGGTTTGATATTCCCCTTCCACAATCACATCGCACTGCTTAAATGCCTCTTCGGTTGACCCTCGACGAACCACATTATGGTAGAAAATGTTTGAATCGAAACGCTTATGCAGCACCGGCGCGCCTTCAGCTAACGCCTCACCAAGGGTTCGAATTACTGGCAGATCCTCGTAACTCACAACAATCCGTTTTAACGCCTCGTTCGCGATAGCTTCATTTTCAGCAACCACCAAAGCGACTTTATCGCCTTCAAAGCGCACGATATCCGCGCCTTCAATCCCAGAATCTGGGCCGCACAAAACAGGTTGGTCAGGTATCCCCAATCCAAATTCGTTTACAGGCACGTCTTTTGAAGTCAATACCATCACGACGCCTTCAAGCGCCTCAGCCTGCCTGGTATCCACAGCCAGCACCCGCGCGTGTTCTCTATGGGCAAACAAAACTTTCATAACCAATTGATCGGAAAACATAAAGTCTCCCGGATACCTGGCCTTGCCGGTTACTTTTGCGACCGCGTCAACACGAGGGACAGATTTTCCTATTGCGCTCATCTAACTCCTCATCTTCCCACAGGCAGCTTCGATTGCCTCAATGATTTTGTAATATCCAGTACATCGGCAAAGATTGCCGGATATTCCTTCTTTTATCGCGTCTCGATCTGGGAGAGGGTTTTCCTGCAGCATTTTTACTGACGCCATTACAAACCCTGGCGTGCAATAGCCGCACTGAACCGCTCCATGGTCAACAAAGGACTGCTGTACTGGGTGAAGTTCTTCATCCGAGCTAATGCCTTCAATTGTGGTGACCTTAGCCAGATGCGCGCGCGGAGCTGGCACCAAGCAGCTGACAACCGCTTTTCCATCAAGGAACAATGTGCACGCGCCGCACTCGCCTTCTTCACAGCCGACTTTAGTTCCAGTGAAACCTACACGCTCCCGCACCATATTTAACAAGGTCATATCTGAAGAATCGTCTATGACGTATGTTTCGCCGTTAATAGTCGTTTGAATGGTTTTTCCGTCCCACTCCGCGCCACTCGGGCTGTGTGTTCCCTCGTTAGTGTCAAGGGTGACCGGTCTTTCTGGAACTTTCTTCAGATAAGAACCATCTTTGATTTCTTCAAGTCCGGCTTGCACCAAGACCTGCATCATATAGACTCTGTAATCATCTGCGGCTCGAATATCGCTGATCGGTTTTGTCGCCGCGGCAGCCAGTTTGCTGGCTTCCATGATGACATCGTCGTCCAGTCTATTCCCAGTCAGATATTGCTCAGCCGCTTCCGCGTGAATAATCGTCGGCGCGACAGACCCCATGGTTATTTTCGCCTTCTGGATCCTTTCCTCTTCCATATCCAGTAAAACGCAGCAATTAAGAACCGAAATGGCTTGAGTCCTCCGCAGCGCCTGTTTCATAAAACTTCCGCGCTGATGCGGTTGTAACGCTTTAAATTGAACTTCTTTCACAAATTCGTTTGCGCGCAAGTCTGTTTTTCGAACGCCGTGGTAAAAATCACTCAATGCCACGATTCTCTCACCCTGCTCAGAAACCAGAACCAGTTGCGCGTCCATCGCCATCAAAGGCGTGATGGTGTCGTTGGCGGGCGACGCTGTAACCAGGTTCCCAACTACGGTCGCGCGGTTGCGAAGTTGTGGTGTTGCAACCTTATGGCATGCCTGAACCAATGGACCCGCATACTCGCGCAAAATCCTTGATTTGAGAACATCATTATGCGTTACCAGGGCTTCGATGTGAATAATGTCATGGTCATCGTGCCAAATTTGGTCCAGGCCCGGCAGACGGGAGATATCGATCACTGTGTCCAGTTCTGGCCACTTGCCGTTTCGAATCTCAACCATTAAGTCAGTCCCGCCAGCAATAATTTTAGTCTGACCACGCGCCTTGGCTAACTCCGCCGTAAGCGCTTCAATACTTTCAGGAATAATGTAATGTTTCCACATATCCACTCCGGATTTAATGATCAACTTTTCAGCTTTTCAATTACTTCAGCCAAGATACTGACAGCAATCTCACCAGGGGTTTCCGCTTTGATATTAAGACCAATTGGCGATTTTATCAGGGCAATTTTTTCTGGGTCGACATTTCGCTCAATCAGCGCTTTGCGGGTATAGTTCCAGCGATTTTTTGAACCAATTAGACCCACATACGCCGGATTGCCTTGCAGAATATTTGGCAGTCCTTCAATGTCAACATCACTGCCTCTTGTCGTGCCAACAATGTACACGCGTTCATCAATTGGTAAGTGCGAAGGAATTTCTGACATCAGCATTGGAAGGAATTCAACCTTTCCAGGGATGACCTCGGAGGTACAAAGCTCCACCCGATCATCAGAAACGATCACCCGAAAGTCGAGGTGCTGCGCCAATTTAGCCACAGCCTGTCCGACGTGCCCTGCGCCCAAAATGAGCAAAATTGGCTTTGTCACTTGCGGTTCAATATACACCTTCACGTCGCCGCCGCAGACGCCAATTGAAGTTGGGCTTTCCGCAGCCAGAGAATGCTCGATGAGCCTTGTTTTACCGTCTTTAAGCGAATCAAGCGCCGCGCTGATTGTTCTCATTTCCAGCTCGCCACCGCCAACGCTTCCGACACTGCGTCCATCGCCATACACAAGCATCTTGCTGCCGGCATGCCGGGGCACTGCCCCATTCGTCTCAATTACAATACATAAGGCAACCGCCTTGCCTTCTCTTTCAGCTTCGACCAATTGATCTAAAACTGTCATGCTTAAACCTCCAAAAGTGAGAGAATAGTGGGCAATAATTGTTTTTTACGCGAAACGACTCCTTCAGCCAGAAAACTGCCGTCGCCCAGAGGGGTATAAGGTAGCTCATCCAGTGCCGCGGGAGCATCCACAAAAATTATTCGGCTTGATCCTTTAACTACATCCGTGATCATTAAACCAGCAAAATCTAAACCATTTTGCTTTTTTAAGTCACTCAAAGCTGTCATGAGCCTACCAATATAATCCCCGACTTCATACACGTCAGTTGTTTCAGCTTGGGCGATCGCAAAGTTGATTCCGACAGCTTCGTACTTCTTCATATCTGTCTTTACAACTGCTTCCGGTTCCTGGGTCAATAACCCCGACCCTGCTTGTATGATTTTTTCGCCATACGTTCTAATCGTCTCATCTTCCAAAGGCGATCCAGGGACAAAAGCCCATCTTGCCAGGACCTCTGCAGCAGCTTTGTCGCGTGGCGTGGTCGTTGGCGAATTAAAGATCAAAGTATCCGAAAGCAGTCCAGCGAGCAACAATCCCGCAATCCTCGGCGGCGCGCTCAACCCAACCTCCACAATCTGTTCCGTTACAAGTGTGGATGTGCTGCCAACGATATCCACAGTGAATTTAATAGGATTATGCGTTGGCTGATTGCCAAGGCGGTGGTGATCCAATATTTCTAACAGTTCGCTGTCCTCAAGGTTAGCAATCGATTGCTGTGGTTCATTATGGTCAACTAACACCACCTTAATTCGCGGTGGATTTAGCAAATCCTGCTGCCTTACCACTCCCAGATAGCGTTTATTATCGTCAACAACCCAATATTCATTCGCGGGCAATCTTAACAAGCGGTTTACCACATCCTTGATCCGCGTTTGCGGCTGAAACCTTGGGATATCCGTGTTGGCGGCTTCCCGGCAGGAGATATCCAACATCTCAGCAATGGTCATCTCTCTGAGTTTTGGGTGGGGACCGATAATTTTTCGCAAGAAATCAAACATGCTCTTTCCGGTTACCATACCGTATGGAGTTCCGTCCAAGTTGACAATGGGTGCAATCCCCCCGGTACGCGAAAGAATTGTCCAGGCTTCGTTTAACGAACGATCGGGCGTTACCGCGTCAAGCCTCCGCATCACCGATTCGAAACGAGGCGAGGCATCAGTCACCAGCAAAGGAGGGTCAATCTCGAGCCATTTAAGCACAAAGGATGTTTGAGGATTGATCGAGCCAGCCCGGCTTGCCACCGCGTTTGACCCATCTCGTTCCCGGAGAAGCCAAGCATAGCCAGTCGCGGACGCGATTGAATCCGTGTCGGGATTAATGTGACCTGTCACATAAATCCGATCGGAGTCGCGTTTAATGTAGCTAAGCTTTTCCATTGGTATAACCTTCATGTTTAAGTTTTAAAGCATGCCAAACCCGTTCGGGTGTGAGAGGGTTGTCGAGCACATTCGCGCCGCAGGCGTCCAACACCGCATTCCCAATCGCCGGCGCGGCGCCGTCAAGCGGAATTTCAGCTACCGCTTTGGCTCCGTAAGGTCCGGTTTCTTCGTAGGTTTCCACAAATATCGAACGAATCTCAGGCATTTCATCCGCACGGAAGATATGGTAATCAACCAAATCTCTTTCGCGCGGTTGTCCTTCGGCATCATAAATCATCTCTTCGCTAACACCGTATCCCAAAGCCTGAGCAATACCGCCTTCGATCTGACCCGACGCGGCAACCGGGTTAATAATCACACCAGAGTCGACCGCCATCACCAGCTCTTCAACCTTAACCTGTCCGGTTTCAATGTCTACCAATACAGTCGCAAACTGAGCAGCGAAAGGCGGCGGACATTTGGGTGAGACATAAGAAGCGGTTGCCATAATTTGTTCCTGATTGCGCCAATGCAGCGAATCCAAAGCAATTTCAGCCATACTAATCTGAGAGCCAGAGGGCGCTACCGCATGACGATCTTTTAACTCAACCTTTTCAGCAGGCACAACCTCGCCTCGTGCTTCAAATATCTGGGCAGCGCGCTCTCTTATCCTCTGCGCGACTTCTTTCGCGGCTTTCAAAACCGCGGTCCCCGAAATATAGGTTGTTGAAGAGGCATAAGCTCCAACATCAAACGGGGTTGTGTCGGTATCAGAAGATGTAACGATAATATCTTCCAACTCAACGCCTAAAGTTTCAGCAGCAATTTGCCCTAAGGCAGTGTCGCTGCCAGTTCCAAGGTCAGTCGCGCCAACTAAAAGATTAAAGCTTCCGTCGTCGTTGATTTTCAAACTCGCTCCGCCCATATCCAGATTAGGGATCGCGGTGCCTTGCATTACTGTCGCGATGCCGATACCCCGCCTCAGATGAGGTTTGCCCGCAACGGAATGCCATGCCTCATTACCAAACTTCTCATCCCAACCAATCGCCCGTTTTCCCTCGGCGACAGCCTGCTCAAGACCAACGGTCTGGATGACTTCGGGCACTGGTTCGCGCCCCTCGTTCCAAGCAGTGCTGAATGGTTGGTACTCTCCAGGGCGTAAAGCGTTCTTCAGGCGAAAAACGATCGGATCAATTCCCAATTCGCGCGCTATGAACTCAAAGTGTCTGTCCAGAGGCCAATATCCCTGAGGGACACCATAGCCCCGATACGCGCCGGATGGCGGGGTGTTTGTGTACACAATATCCGCATAGAAACGGATATTTGGATGCTTGCGATATTCACCATCACCCACGTAAAGCCCCATGGACTTTTGTCCGGTGTTGCCGGTAACAGTCAGCGCGTGGCAGCCATAG
Organism: Anaerolineales bacterium Chloro_02; assembly: GCA_001603765.1. Lineage (GTDB taxonomy): Bacteria > Chloroflexota > Anaerolineae > Anaerolineales > Anaerolineaceae > Mesolinea. The sequence goes on from LUZV01000163.1 coordinate 6,836, forward strand.
GCGCCAGTGTCCGAGAGCGCAGTCATCTGGTTAGCCGTCATGGTTCCATCCAATTTCACCCCGGTTTTCATGCGGATGCGCATTGGGTGTCTCGCCCGGGAAGCGATAAATTCCTCTTCCCTGGTCATCTCATAAAGTACTGGTCTCCCGGTAGCAATCGTGAGGTGTGCTGCAACATCCTCGATCAAGACTTCTTGCTTATTGCCAAATCCACCGCCGATACGCGGTTTAATCACGCGGATGCGCTTCACAGGAAGGCCCAGCACAGGCGCCATCTGCCGACGAACATGGAAAGGCACTTGTGTGCTGGTGCGAATCACCAGCCTGTCGTCCTCGTCCCAATATGTTAGGGTCACGTGCGGCTCGATATGAACCTGCTGCACCTTTGGAACCACATATTCCTGTTCAAAAATTCGATCTGCCTCGGCAAAACCCTTCTCAACATCGCCAATATCAATTCTGATTTTCGCCGCCAGGTTCTGTGAGGGGTCAGAATCCGCGAAATTGACATATTCTGCTTCATCATGAATGCGGATCGCGCCTGGTTTCATCGCGTCTCTCGGGTCAACGATCACCGGTAGTAATTCATAGGTCACGTCAATCAAACCAAGAGCTTTTTCAGCGATCTCTGCCGTATCGGCTGCCACAAATGCCACCCGATCACCAACGAAGCGGACCTTATTATCCAGTGAGAACATGTCCAGCGGTCCCGGGATTGGGTCTGACTGCCCCGCGGTGGAATAAACAACACGAGGTAAATCTTCCCAGGTTAATACGGCTGCCACTCCAGGCAATGCCCTTGCTTTGGATGCATCGATGCTCACAATTCTCGCGTGAGCGTGCGGCGACCTCAACACCTTGGCTGTCAGCGTCCCGGGGAGCTGAAGATCAGCCGTAAATGCCGGCTTACCAAGGGTTAGCTTAGCCGCGTCTACCTTTACTTCAGATTTCCCAATGGTGACTGTCTCAGGGATAGAATCCACCTCCACCATGTCGGGTTCAAACTCTGAAATATTCGCGCCAATCTCGGCTGTCTCATGTTCACTACGCCGAATTTCTTCCGCGGCTTTAAGAACCGCCTGAACAGGTTTAACATACGCCGTGCATCGGCACAGCACACCTGAAAGCGCTTCCCTCACTTCAGCTTCACTTGGCTCAGGATTCTGCCTTAAAAGAGCTTTGGCAGCTAAAATCATCGCGGGGGTGCAGTACCCACATTGGACAGAACCGCTTTCGATGAAAGCTTTCTGGATAGGATCATAGCCCTCAGTTTGCTTCCAGCCTTGTTGGGGATGTTCGCCAAAATGTTCAACCGTTTCCAGGTTATGCCCTTGTGCCTGAAATGCCAGGAACATACAGGCATTAACGGGTTTCCCATCCATCAAGACCGTACAGGCTCCACATTCCCCACGCACACAGCCGCCGGATTTTACACTCAGCAACCCCAGCCGTCTTAGAACGCTCAGCAGGCTTTCACCCGCAGCGCAGTCGGTTTCATAGGTTTTGTCATTAATCAGAAGGTACAGTTTCATGCTTCCTCCTTGGTGTTTGTTTCTTTCCAGAGTTTTTGAAGACAGCGCGAGAGCAATACGGCAGCAGCTTCCTGCCGATATTCTGCCCCAGCCCATGCATCCTCAGCACCTCGGTAAAGGTTCCTGATTGTGGTTTCTCCGTCGTCATCGCCGTAGAAAATGTCAAACTCAGCCCACATCCCTTCTAGACCGCCGCAGGCTACGTGGATTCTTGAATCAGAGCGCTTAGAAGCAGCCACTGCCACAACCGGTTGATCTTTGGGGCTCCTGCCAACAGCGGCGAAAGCGAGTGAAACAGGGTTCTGGATCTGCATTTCTTCGATAAAGCTCCCTGAAAGTTTCTTTTTTAGGTCCAGCGAAAAGGTTTCTGGGTTATCCTCTCCGGCAAGCCGATAGCTGGCTTCGAGAGCGTTCAGACAAAGTTGCATTGAGGAACGCCCGTTGCTGGATTTAACGTAATTGGTCAGGCTTAAACTATTCCGTAGATTGATCCCAGCTTCAATTGATATCGCTTCTTGTAAATCAGCGCTCTCCAACGCGTCTCCAAGCTGCTGCAGGTTAACCAAACCGCCAAACAGGGTCATATCGTCCATGCAGACCACCTGGTCAAACTCAAGGTCCTGCAGATCAATCAAAATCGCCACCCCTTCACGGACTTTTGGGTGGTAATCGCCACCTGCCAGATACATAATCCGACCAGAATAGTCTTTCTGCAAGTCGTTCAGTTCATCCCAATTAATTGGGCGAGCGTAAGTTAATTCATTTTCATTCATCTGGATACACCTCCCAACCCGACATTTTCGGGTCTATACCGTTAGTAAAATCATCCGCAATTTCCATAAAATATGCAACCGCCTCAGCCAGGACTTCACCGGCATGATTTCGAATCTCGCTGCAAGTTTCGGAGACATTCCCACGTTTTTTGAGCAATCGACCGGTAATTTCCAAAGGCTGATCCGTAGGCACAGGCTGTCTGTATTTTACAGTCAATTGTGTAGTGACCGCGAAACGATTCGGTTCATCTCCTGTCACAGCCCTGCACGCGGCTTCATCCAACATTGCTACAATATTACCGCCATGCACCATGCCAGGATATCCCGCATAAGGTTCCGGGACAATGATATTCGAAATTACGACACCGTCGTCCCGCAAGTAGAAAACCATTCGTAATGACACCGGGTTTTCTCTGCCGCACACATAACATGTGCGGCTGCTAGGTAATTTTTGCATTAATCTCCTGATGCAAATGTATCAATTAACAGTTTAGTGTTACCGCCCACACCATAAAGGATCGGCGTGGTACAACCGTGATCAATATACTCCTGAACCTTCGACTTTGCCTCAGCCGGCGTTCCGCTGGCAGTAATGCGGTGGATCAGATCTTCAGGTACGAGATGCTTAGCGGCTTGAATTTGATCATGGGTGGCAGGCCATCCGAGGATCGCCTGTATCTTTTCGACAATATCCATCGAAACGCCAGAGGCTTTAGCAATGTGTGGCTGCTGCGCCAGATATTGGGTTAGAAGTTCGCGAGTACTGTCAATGGCGACATCGTGATCTTCGTCCACTGAGCAGACAATCAATTGAGGACGATCGAAATCTTCCAGTTTCCTTCCGGATTCCTTCAATCCCTTTTCCAGCTGTTCGATCGCTTCGTCGTTGTATTCAACTGGAACGCAATAATTCATGACAATTCCATCAGCTATGCGCCCAGTCATTTCAATCATTTTTCCACCGGTGGCTCCGATATAAATCGGAACATGTCGAGGCTCCCGCCGGCCATGAACAACATCCAGCTCAATACCGTTCACCTGAACAAATTCACCTTCAAAGGTTACGCGTTCCATATTCAGCAGGCGCCGTAAAACCGTGATGGTCTCTTCCATAGCTTTTAGGGGTTTGCTGCGGTCGATGCCCACATTTTTTGCCAGCGGATCCCACCATGCGCCAA
>LUZV01000164.1 GCA_001603765.1 Anaerolineales bacterium Chloro_02
CTTCAGGCAGCAGTAAAACTCATTGTTGGGCTAATGGCAAGCCTGATGCTCTTTATAACAGTCACCAGTTCAGGAATGCTCGAATCACTCTTTGCCCGCCGCCGACTCACTTCTGGCGAGATCTTTCGCGGAACAATTGCCCTTTTTCTACTCCTGCTCAGTTATTTGGCCGCCCCTTATCTAAAAGAATCTATATTTCCCCAAGCCAGTCAGCTCTTACTGACCGTCAGCTTGGGGTTGATGGTTTTTGGGTTATTCCAAATGGGAACGATCACTGAATCGCTTTATCTGGTTATTGGTCTTTTAACTTTCCTTTCAGGTTTTGAATTGCTCTATGCCAGCCTTGAGTACTCCCGCGTTTTGGAGGCTCTCTTTAGTGCTGTAAATCTCAGCCTGGCTCTGGTCGGGAGTTACTTTATTGTAAAAGACGCGGAAAGTGGGGCAGAATGAGCTGGATGAAAACGCCCATCATCTGGATCTTTTTCCCGTTGGCGCTGAGTCTGCTGCTGATTTTTCTCCACCGGCTGCCAAAACTTTCTGCCTGGGTAACTTGTGTTGGCTGCGTTCTGCTGGCTGCAACCGCGCTGGTTTTTCCGCAGAGTTTACAATTTAGTCTGTTTGGAAAAAACTTCGTATTCAACGATTCCTTCAAGATTTTTAATCGGGCGTTAGTTCTTACGGGAGCGCAACTTAAAACAGTTGCTATGCTCTACATTTTCTGCTTCCTTTGGAATGTCAGCGCTCCGCGCTTTTCGTTGAGCCGTTGGCTGCCTGCCGTTTCGCTGGCAATCACCGCCCTCTGGATCAGCACTCTTGCTGTGGAGCCATTCCTCTATGCCTCATTAATTGTAGAGCTGATTGTGCTTTTCAGCGTCCTGATACTTAGCCCCCGCGGTGAAAAAACACCAGGCGGCATTCGGCGCTACCTGGTTACACAGACCATTGCCATGCCTTTCATTTTACTCAGCGGCTGGATGGTGGCTGGGATTGAGACCGCTCCAAGCGCCAGCGCTCTGATCTTGCGCGGCGCGATGCTGATCCTGATCGGTTTAAGCCTCTGGCTGGCAATCTTCCCTCTGCATTCCTGGCTGCCTATGCTTGCCGAAAAGAGTCAACCCATCGTGTTTAGCTACATTTTCTTAATGCAGCAAACTACCGTGCTTCTGTTCCTTTTCAAAGTTCTGGATCATTTTTTCTGGCTGCGCAGCCTTAGCGGCATTTTTCAAGCACTACAATGGGTAGGCGTATGGAGCTTGCTTGCTGGCGGGGTGTTGGTTTCTCTTCAAACCCGGGTAGACAGAATCCTGGGATATTTCATCCTGATTGAAACCGGCTATTCCATCCTCGCGATTGGTCTGATCAGCCAGGGCGGAGCGGACGCGCTGGCGCTGAGCTTTCTTCCGCGCGCGCTTGCCCTGCTGCAGTGGTCTTACACCCTGAGCTCCGTTCGGCAGATGGAACCGGATATTGACGGAAGCTTTGCGTCAATACGCGGATTATTCTACCGGCTGCCTTTTCATAGCATTTCACTGATAATCAGCCTGCTCAGCCTTGTGGGGCTGCCAGCATTGGGGCTCTTCCCCGCTAAACGCATGCTATGGAATAGCACCGCCAGCATCACCTTTGCTTATGCTCCGCTGATCGCCATTTCAGTTGGGTTGTCGTTGGTTCTCGTCCTGCGTCTTCTTCACAACTTGATCACCACCGACCCCGATACTCCGTCTCCAGCGTTAACCATGCAGCGCAATGAGTCGATCGGGTCCATCATCGTCTTAAGTGTTTTCAGTCTGTTGTCTTTGCTGATTGGATTGCTGCCGCATTTCTTCTTAAATCCGTTTTTGGGGATTCTTGAGCCCTTCACCCATCTCTTGTTACAAAAATAAAAGGGTATAACCAGTTACATTGTATAATCACAGTAGCATTTGCTAAGAGGTAAATAATGGACGATTATTCTGGAATTGAGCAACTTGAAAAGCGTGTGGAATGGCTGGATAACGAACGCCGCAACGATAAAACCAATCTCGCCTCGCTGCAAAATCGCCTGACGATGCTGGAGTCGGAAAACCTCAACCTGCGAAAACAGATCAAAGAGCTTGAAGCCCTGATCACCAGGAACTCAAGCCAAATCGCGAACCTGGACAAATACGACAACCGCATCGATCGGCTTAATATCGATCTAACCAAACAAATCCGCGATGTTAACGAACGCGCTGATTTTAATCTGGACGAAGCAATAAAACGCCTAAAAATCGACCTTGAAGCTACGCGCAAATCAGTCGCGGAGATTTATACTTTCACCGAGGAGCTCGAACCGATACGCGCAGAGATGCGCACTTACAAGGTGGAAGACACTCGCCTTGCGCGATTAATTGAGGAGTTGAAAGTCAAGATTCAAGAGGTCGGACGCTTTGATGAAGACTACCGCCGTTCACTACACCTGCTTGAAGAAAGCCGGCGTCAGGAAGCTAAACGGCTGACGGACCTGCAAGGCGAAGTTGCATCCGTTCGGAAGCGCCTTGAGGAAACCCGCAGCAGGTTTGACAGCGTCAATGACAGTTTCCGCACAATGGACACGCGCATTGCAGAATTACAAACATTCGAAAAGGATCGTAAGCAGGCTCAGTCAGTGTTTATTGAAAAAATCAATGGTTCTCTGGTTGAAAAAGACAAAATCTTTAACAATTGGGAAAAGCGGTTTATCGAAATTGACAAGGTAAATCTTAATCTAAATAAACAGATGGAAGATCTGGAGGCTGCGCGTCAGGCGGTTAACAAAGCCGTCAGCGGGGTGGATGAGGTTACTCAACGTTTTGAACGCCGTATTAACGAAATTACGGAATTTCAGCGATTAAACGACGAGCGATTCCGCCAGGAATGGACGGTTTTCAAATCTGATGACGTTAAGCGGTGGACCAACTACATGCTCAGCCATGAAGAACAATCCCGCGAAAGCGCTCAGCAGATTAAAGACCTCACGACTCAATTGCAAGAGATTGACAATCTGACTTCCAGCCTTCGCGATCAGCTCGAGAACCTCAGCCGGAGCACTTTGCGCCACGTCCAATCTATCCTGATGGCTTACCAGGACTCCATCCAGGACATCGCGCCCAATCTCGATAAGAAAACTGGCTAATTATGCATATCGTCGGAACCGCGGGACATGTGGACCATGGGAAATCAACCCTTATTTCCGCGCTAACTGGCACCAATCCCGACCGATTAAAAGAAGAAATCGCGCGCGAGATGACCATTGATCTCGGCTTTGCGTCCATGCTCTTGCCAAGCGGGGAAACAATTGGCATCATTGATGTGCCCGGACACCGCGATTTTGTCGGCAACATGTTATCAGGGATCGGCGGGATTGATGCCGTTCTTCTGGTTGTGGCTGCTAATGAAGGCGTCAGCGCGCAGACACGTGAACACGCGGCTATCCTCGACCTTTTGGAAATCTCACGCGGCTTGGTCGTATTAACCAAATGCGATCTCATGCCAGACCCTGAATGGCTCGATTTGGTTGAGCTCGAAGTCCTGGAGCTCCTCCAGGGTACCAGCCTTGAGAATTCACCCGTTTTGCGCGTTTCAGCTCAGACCGGCGAAGGTTTGGACGAGCTGAAGCTCCACCTTGCGGAATTGGTTGGCAACATTCCCCCAAAAAGAGACCTCAACCGCCCACGGCTGCCTGTGGATCGCGTCTTTTCGCTTTCTGGCTTTGGCACCATTGTCACCGGCACTTTGCTGGATGGCAGCCTGACCCTAGGCGATGAAGTTGTCTGCCTGCCCGGCGGCAAAACAGGGCGCATCCGGGGCTTGCAGAACCACAATCACAAGCTGCAGAAGGTCACCCCAGGCTACCGTACCGCCATCAACCTTAATAATCTATCAAAAGAAGACATAAATCGCGGGGATGTGATCGCTTTACCCGGAACCTACACCCCAACCAATCGGGTGGATGCCTCCATACGCCTGTTGAAAGATGCCGTCACTGATGTTAAACACAATATGAGTCTGAAATTGTTCTCCGGCGCCAGCGAGACCTTGGCTCGGGTGCGTCTTTTGGGCATGGAATCGCTCACGCCAGGCGAAGAAGGTTTTGTGCAGTTTGAACTGGATGAACCCATTGTCGCGACCCGCGGTGATCATTATGTCGTGCGGTTGCCATCTCCAGCGACCACCCTTGGCGGCGGAGTCATCCTCGACACTCAGCCCGCGCGCCGCTACCGCCGTTTTGATGAAGTCACTCTCACGCGGTTGGACCAATTGCGCGGCGGTAAACGCGCCGACCTGGTGATGCAAGCGCTCAACGCCATGAATATCACCAACCTCTCATCCCTGACTACTCGCACAGCCCTTTCACAGTCCGATCTTGAGGTTCAATTGACCGAGTTGGAGGCTGCTGGGGAGGTGTCTTTCCTCGCTCGCCACCCAAATCCAGCCAAAACTCTTTTAATCTCCACCTCCAACTGGCACTCACTTTCAAATTTGCTCTTAACTTCACTTAACAATTTCCATCTGGAACACCCGCTCAAGGCTGGCATCAGCCGTGAACTGCTTAAGGCAAAACTGAAACTCAACCAGGAACAATTTGATTTGGTCTTAAATACTTTAGCAAAAAGCGGAGAACTGGTCGAGCGGAGCGCGTTGGTTTGGTCCGCCAGCCATCAAATTTTGCTTTCTCCTGAACAGGAATCTCAGGCTTCCAGTGTACTCGCCCGGTTCAAAGAATCGCCGTTTTCGCCTCCTGATGTCAACGAAATTGAAGCGGAAATCGGTTCAGATTTGCTTGAAGGCTTGATCTCATCAGAAAGGTTGATTCGCGTTTCGGATACGGTCATTTTCACTCCCGACGCGATCCAAACGATGAAAATGTGGGTTGGGGACTCAATCCGGACCAATGGAAGCGTCGCCCTGGCGGAATTTCGTGATAATTTTCACACAAGTCGCAAATATGCCTCCGCTTTACTGGAATATCTTGATTCGATTGGTTATACTTTGAGGAAAGGGGACGTCCGCGTCCTAAAAAATTCAAACACATAAAAAAGGAGAAAACATGGGTTTCAAAGTATTGATCACAGACGGTTTGGAAAAAGAGGGTAAAACCATTATCAACGCCGCCGGTGAAGCGGTGGACAAGAAAGGTATCGAAGCCGCTGAACTGCTTGAGGTCATCGGTGAATATGACGGTTTGATCGTCCGCGGAAGAACAAAAGTTACGCGCGAAGTGTTTGAAGCAGCCAAAAACCTTAAAGCGGTCGGTCGCGCGGGTGTGGGTGTGGATAACATCGATCTTGAAGCCGCCAAGGAACACGGCGTAACAGTCGTAAACGCCCCCACTTCCACCACCATCGCAGTTGCCGAACTTGCGTTTGGTCTCATGTTGGCTCTGGTTCGCGAAATCCCTCGCGGCGACGCCTCCATGAAGCAAGAACAGTGGATCAAAAAAGACCTGATGGGCACCGAAATTCACGGCAAAACGCTTGGAATCATCGGTTATGGCAATATTGGTCGCCTGCTCAGCAAGTATGCCCAGGCTTTGGGCATGAAGGTCATCTGCTACAACCGCCGCCGCGACCTGGACGAAGTCCGCTCCACCGGCGCCGAACCTGTTGAGCTGGACGAGATCTACGCTCAGTCCGACATTATCAGTTTCCATCTGCCCTTAAACGCGGATTCGAAGCGCATGATTAGCGATGAAACCTTTGCCAAGATGAAAGACGGGGTACTGATCGTGGACGTTGCCCGCGGTGGCGTCATTGACGAAGCCGCGCTGCTGCGCGCCCTGGATTCCGGCAAAGTCGCTGGAGCCGCCCTCGACGTTTTCGAAAAGGAACCTCCGGTGGATTGGGCGCTCGCCAAACACCCCAAAGTTATCGCCATGCCCCACGTTGGCGGTCAAACTGACGAAGCTCAATTGCGCGTCGCCATTGATATCGCCAGCGAAGTCATGAACGTGCTGCAGGGCAACGAGTTGCGCTGGAAGATTTGTTAATTGATCGAAGGTAAATATGAGCTTTGACGATAAGCTGGATAAACTGCGTGCCAACACACAGGAAATCATCACGCTGAATGGCATCAGCGCGTTGCTCGGCTGGGACCAACAGGTCAATATGCCAGTCGCTGCCGCTGAGGAACGCGGTCAACAGCTCGCTCTCCTTGGTGGGCTGATTTACGATAAAACCACCTCTCAGGAGAATGGCGAGCTGCTCTCTGATCTTGAGGCGGAGCTGAAAAACAGCTCAGACGAGGACCTCAAAGCCGAAGTGAACCTGATACGCCGGCAGTACAACCAGCTTACTCGTATCCCCAAAGCGCTCAACCTCGAATTGATCCGCGCGACAACCATCTCGCATGGCGCCTGGGCAAAAGCCAAAGCCGAAAATGATTTTGCCAGTTTTGAGCCCCACCTGACCCACCTGGTTGAACTGATCCGCCAGGTTGCCGACTGCTTTGGTCCAAACGACCACCCCTACGACGCCTTGCTCGAGACGTATGATCCCGGATTGAAAACAGCTGAAGTCCAGGCAATCTTTGGAGGTTTGCGCGAACGTCAGGTGGCTCTCGTCAGGGCAATTTCGGAAGCGCAACAGGTGGACGACAGCTTCCGCTGGCGGACTTATGACGTCTCAATGCAGCGAAAGCTGAACCCCATTCTGGCAAGTCGGCTCGGTTATGATTGGCAGCGCGGGCGGTTGGACGAAAGCGCGCATCCCTTTACAACCGGTTTTGGGTTGGATGACGTGCGCATCACCACTCACTATTCCTCCGCCGATGCTCTCTCAAGCGTCTTCAGCACCCTGCACGAAACGGGTCATGCTCTTTATGAGCAGGGTCTCAACCGCAAGCAACAGGGCACCGTACTTGCCTCAACCTTATCTTCTTCCCTGCACGAAAGCCAATCGCGCCTGTGGGAAAACATGGTCGGGAGATCCCGTCAATTTTGGAAGTTTTTCTACCCAACCCTCCAAGCTTTTTTCCCCGAAAACCTGGCTGAGGTAAACCTGGATACATTTTACCGCGGCATAAACAAGGTTACATCTTCGTTTATCCGCACAGAAGCGGATGAAGCCACCTACAACCTGCATATTATGCTGCGCATGGAGCTTGAGATCGGTTTGCTCAGCGGAGAACTGAAAGCCAGCGAACTGCCTGAGCTTTGGCGCGAAAAAATGCGGGAATACTTGGGCGTTACGCCTCCGGATGACACACGCGGTGTACTTCAGGACGTGCACTGGTCTGGCGCGATGTTTGGCTACTTCCCTACTTACGCGTTGGGCAATCTGATCTCAGCGCAATTGTGGCATAAGCTCCTGGCGGAACACCCGGAAATCCCTGAAGAAATGGCGAACGGCGAATTAAGCACCATTTTGAACTGGCTGCGCGAGAACGTGCACCAATATGGCTCGCGCTACACTGCTGCCGAACTGGTCAGAAAGGTCACCGGCACGGGCATCAGCCCCGACCCCTACCTGGATTATCTGACCGCAAAATACAGCGACATCTATCGTCTGTAAACCCTTTTTGTTGACAACACCTGGCATCGTCGGATGCCAGGTGTTTTTATTCCCAATTTGCCAGGATGGTCGGGTCGCCTTTAAGTGCATCGTGCGTTGAATTTCAGCGCCTCTGAGGATTATTCGTCTCGCGTC